>JAUWWA010000144.1 GCA_030617125.1 Pirellulales bacterium
ACCCCTCAAAGGTCTCGCGCGGCCGCTGAAGTGGCAACCATTTGGAGTATGGGTGGATTTTCCCACTTATTGCGGGCGATTCGGTGTTGATTGCTTCTCCCGCCGCTAATGGTGAAACCGCCGGGCGGTCGCCCGGATGCTCATCTCGTCCCGATACGCCCTGCGTATCCTCGCATAATCTTCCACCGTAAGCATCCTTGCCTCCCCCATACTGGTGTCATGATGCCAAACACCAGTATAAGGAGGCTGCTACGGTGGGTTCCGTTCCACGCCGATTTCTTCCCCGAGGTGGGTCCCCTTTGCTCGCCGATCTCCACACACCCCTTTCTGCCCGCCAGCATACTGCCGCGAAATGCTACGCCAGAGCCCCCACGGCGTCCGCCTGGGCCTTCCAAACGTAAAAGAAGACGCACGCAGCCGTGATCAGCATCCGGTCAAACGCGACGAGGGCCACTCGAGTCCATGGGCATTTTGTGCTACCACTTGCAAACGCTGCCGATGATGCTAAAATGTCGAAAACCCTCGGGAAAAACGGGTTTTTCGGCGGGGCTTGCGAGTCCCCTGATAAGGATGAGGTCCGAGGTTCGAATCCTCGTACGCCCACTGGGAACTGGTAACCCGCCAAAAGTGAGGGGACTGGCTCCTCTTCGTGTGTCATTGGAATTGCTCCGCGGCGAACGTGTGGCGAAAAGGCGTCTGTCCCCTTTTTCTTCACGACATAGCAGGGCACTGGGGGACGTAGCTCAATTGGGAGAGCACCGGCTTTGCAAGCCGGGGGTTGGCGGTTCGAGCCCGCTCGTCTCCACTTTCTTCTCTGGGCTCCTTCAGTCGTGCCGTCGCCGCGCGTCCTGGTTGCCCGGCGCGGGAGAACTTTGACACAGCCGACGCGCGGAAATATAATAAGGGTTTTTGGCGACTTCGGCGAGCATTGTGAGTTGGGTCCGATCTAATGAGAGGAGTAGCTACTGTGTCAGTGGAATCCATTAGTCCGTCTGGGGAGAAATTCCCGATTCCGGAGAAGTCCGAATACGCCAAGGAGATGATCCGCCTGAAGAAACTTGTCGAGCAGGCCCGCAAGGAAAACAGGGAGATCGTCGTCGTGATGGGCGTCGGCTTTGTCGGGGCGGTGATGGCCGCCATCATCGCCGACACGGTTGACAAGAAGACCGGCAAGTCGAGCAAGTTCGTCATCGGCTGCCAGCGGCCCAGCACGCGGAGCTATTGGAAGATCCCGTTGCTTAACCGCGGCGAGTCGCCAGTCAAGGCCGAGGACCCCGAAGTCGATCCGATGATCGCCCGTTGCGTTTTGGAGAAGAAGACGTTGACGGCCACGTTCAACAGCGATTGCTTGGCGCTGGCCGACTGCGTGGTCGTCGACGTGCAGTGCGACTACACGAAGCAAGAGCTGGGCAACATGCGCTCCGGCGAAGCGGAGATGTCGGCCCTGGAAGCGACGATGCGGACAATCGGCGAGAAGATCCAGCCGCATTGTCTTACGCTGATCGAGACGACCGTTGCGCCGGGCACGACGGAGTTCGTCGCGTGGCCGATCATGAAGAAGGCGTTCGCCGGGCGCGGCATCAAGACCGAGCCGCTACTGTCGCACAGTTTCGAGCGAGTGATGCCGGGTAAGGAGTACGTGGCGTCGATTCGCGACTTCTGGCGTGTCTGCTCCGGTTGCACCAACGAGGCTCGAAGACGCGTCGAGAAATTCCTCCACGAGGTGCTCAACACCGAAGACTTCCCGCTGACCGTCATGGATCGTCCGATCGAGTCGGAGACAACGAAGATCGTCGAAAACTCGTATCGGGCGACGATCCTGGCGTTTCTGAACGAGTGGAGCGTGTTTGCCGAGCGCAACGGGGTGGACCTGATCAAGGTGATCGAGGCGATCCGTATGCGCCCCACCCACAGCAACATCATTTTCCCCGGGCCGGGTATCGGCGGATACTGTCTCCCGAAGGACGCCGGGCTGGGCTACTGGGCCTACAAGCATATCCTCGGCTTCGAAGACGGTGACAATGTCTTCAAGATCAGCCCAACGGCCGTCGACATCAACGACACCCGCTCGCTCCACGTCGCCGAACTGACGCGCGACGCCTTGCGCAACATGGGCCGCTACATCGCCGGCGCCGACGTGATCATCTGTGGGGGAAGTTACCGCCAGGACGTCGGCGACACGCGTTACAGCGGCTCGGAAATGGTGGTCCGCAAGCTCACCGAAATGGGGGCCGAGATGCGCGTCCACGACCCGTACCTGGATCACTGGTATGAACTCGAAAACCAGGATGTCTACCCCGCACCGGGCCTTTCGTGGTCGAGGTTCTTCCGTAATCAAGAGCACCTAGCCGACATCCGCGTGCAAGACGACCTGGCCGGCGCGCTTAAGGGCGCCGAGGCGATGATCCTCGCCGTGCCGCACCAGCCGTATCTACATCTCGACCCGGCCCAAGTGGTCAACTGGGCCGGCGGGCCGCTGGCCGTGATCGACTGCTTCGGCATCCTCTGCGACGACGATATCCGCAAGTACTTCGAGTTGGGCTGCGAAGTCAAGGCGCTGGGCCGAGGCCACATCCAGCGAATCAAGGAACAGGTGCGGTCAAAGCCAGCATAAAGCCGCGACCGGCGGTCGCGGTTTCATGGGACAGCCAACGGTCACGGCTTATTAAGGGATGTCTCCGTCGCCGGATCGAAGAAATGCATCTTCTCGATTAGCAGGGCCGGTGAGACCTGCTCGCCGACGGGGAATGTCTCGTGTGAATCGACACGGATGACAAAGCAATCGTCGCCGGTGCGCAAATAGACGCGCGACTCGCAGCCCGCCGGCTCGACCACTTCCACGCTTGCCGTGATTCGCGTCGCGCCGGCGACGCGTTCAGCGGCCGCCGAACCGACATGCTCGGGCCGAATGCCGAGCGTGACCGGATGGTCCACGTAGTCTGAGAGCCCGGCGAGCGCGGCCTTCGGCACCGGCAAGACAAACCCGCCGTCGGCCGCAAAAACCAGTTGTCCGTCTTGCCATCGGACGTGCCCCTCGAAGAAGTTCATCGGCGGCGAGCCGACAAAGCCGGCGACGAACTTGTTTGCGGGCGAGTCGTACAGCGCAACCGGATCGGCCACTTGCTGAATGACGCCGTGGCGCATCACCACGATCTGCTGGCCGAGAGTCATGGCCTCGACCTGATCGTGGGTGACGTAGAGCATGGTAGCGCCGAGCCGGACATGGAGCCGCTTGATCTCCATGCGCATCCGGGCGCGGAGTCCGGCGTCGAGATTCGAGAGCGGCTCGTCGAAGAGAAACACGGCTGGTTTGCGCACGATGGCCCGGCCGACGGCCACGCGTTGGCGCTGCCCGCCCGAAAGGGCCTTCGGCCGCCGGTCGAGCAGGTTCTCCAAGCCGAGGATGTGAGCGGCCTCTTGAATGCGCGTCCGGATTTGGCTCTTTGGCAGCTTGCGCAATTTCAGAGCAAAAGCCATGTTCTCACGGGCCGTCATGTGCGGATAGAGGGCATGGTCCTGGAAGACCATGACGACGTTGCGATCCTTCGATGGCACGCCGTCGACAGCCTTCTCGCCGATCGAGATGGAGCCCGAAGTAACCTCTTCCAGCCCGGCCACCATCCGCAACGTGGTCGATTTGCCGCAGCCGGACGGCCCGAGGATGACGACAAGCTGGCCGTCGGCGATTTCCAGTTGGAAGTCGCTCACTGCGGTGATGCCGCCGGGGTATACCTTGTGGACGTTTTCAAAGGCGATTTGGGCCATTGCGACGCTCCGACTCTACTCAAACGACAAACCTAGTCTACTTCCCGCAGTACCCCGGGGAAGGGCCGCACTACGAAGCCATCTTGGTCAAGCGGCCGGAGGAAATGTCCGAAGTCGGGTTCGATGCCCCTGGCGTGGCAAACCGGCGGCATATGGGGCCGGGCGGTGAGAGTCGGTCGTTACGGGGCAGCGTCATGTCGGCTAAGTCTCTTGGGGAGTAACTGCCTTGACGCTGGGAGAATGAAGCCGTAGGATTTTGACATGGCTCGACCCCTGCCCATTGAGTTTCCCGGTGCCCTGTACCATGTGATGTCCGGCGGCAGCGAGCGGCCCGACCTGCTGCGCGAAACCGTGGACGCCGTCAACGAAAACACGCTCCAGCTTGTGGACTTGGCGTGCGAGTCCCCCGCGAGTGTCGTCATCATGGGCGACAACTTCTCCAGCGATATTCAGCCCCCTGCCTTCTTCGACAAATGGTCCCGTCCGTTCTACCGGGAGGCCCTTGTGCGGCTCCACCGCGCAGGAAAGTCCGTGGCCGTGTCCATATTGACGGCAAGCTGAAGGGAGCGCTGCGGATGATACGGGAAGTGGGAGCGGACTGCGCCGACGCCGTGACGCCTCTTCCACTGGGTGATCTGACGGCCCAAGAATGCCGCGCCGAAGCCGGCAGTGAGTTCATTCTCTCTGGTGGGGTGTCGCCCGATCTCTGGCTCCCGGACGTCCCGCGGAAAGATTTCGAGGCAAGCGTGCATGCATAGCTTCAGCAGAAGGAAGTGAGTTTCAGATTCATCGCCGGCGCGGGCGACCAGGTTCCTCCCGGTGCGGAGGAAGAAAGAATCGCGCTGATGCGCGACCTTGTAGAAGACTACGGGCAGCTAGAAGAGACGCACACAGGCACGGCAGAATAACCCGATCCCGTCGAGCGCCTGGGCCCCGAAGATGTCATCCGACACGAGGGGCTTGGCGGGTTGCTGAATCACTACCAGCGCAAAGCGGCGTGAACAAACGGGTCCTGCAGGCATGGCCTCCCCGGCGGTCGTTTCTATGCCGGCCATGCGAAGAGCAATTCTCCACCCGTAGGGGGCATCGTGATCCTCCCGTCGGTTTTGAGAGCAGTTCGGGATGGCGACAATGCCGTTGCCGTTGATCCAGGCTCGCCAACTCCGCCCCCACTCACCTCGCCCCGGGGCAATCCCCCATGCGTGCCGAAAGTGATGCCTACCGGACGCTTACGGATCTTCGGCCGGTACAAGCGTGGTGGTCCGGGATCCTGCATTGGTTGCTTTGGGGTCAAGAGATGGGCTGGCTTGCGGCCAGCGCATCTTCATGGGCTGTTGCACTTTCGCGAACCGTGCCGGATGAGGCGCTGTCTCCAGCGACCGCTTCGATGGTCTGACCATGGTGAAAGAACACGCAGTTACGACCGGCGTTCTTGGCGCTGTACAGTGCCGCATCGGCCCGAGCGAGCAACGATTCCGGCGTATCGCCGTCAACAGCCGAGGTTACACCTCCGCTGACGGTGACACGCGTTTCCTGTTCCACCCTCGCCCGCATGCGTTCACTGAGCTTCCCGACATCTTCGATTTCGGCTTGCGACGCTATTATGACGAATTCGTCACCGCCGTAACGGGCCAAGACGTCGACCTCGCGCATGTTTCTGTCAAACAGCTCAGCTACTTCTTGTAATACACGGTCGCCCTCCAGATGCCCCTGTCGGTCGTTGATCTGCTTGAAGCCGTCGATATCGAACAGCACCACTGAGAAGCGGACGTTATAGCGAGCCATTTCCGCCAATTGCGCACTCAGGGCGTAGTCCAGCCCGGCCCGATTGTTCACGCCGGTCAGCGGATCGATCCGCGCCTCGACAAAGCTCATCAGACGGGTGCTCTGGTGGCGGATCTGGTCGGAGGCGTCGGCCACTTGTCCGGCCAGCCGGAGGGTCGGCTTGAGGATTTGCTCGACCTGGTGGCACAG
>JAUWWA010000027.1 GCA_030617125.1 Pirellulales bacterium
AATTCAACCGCTACATTGCCGCGGGCGACCTTCAGCAAACGATTGAGCGCGTGGAAAAACTGCACGCGGAAAGCGACGCCCACGGCGGTTTCCTGGGAATGGGGCTATGACCGCAACCGGTCGGACGCTCGGCTGCCCCGGGGAATTTTTTCTGGGTTGACGGTCCCACCATTTCCGATATAATAGATATATGAGTATGTTGATTATTTTAGTCGTCATTGAGCCGGCGGGCCAGTTCACGTGCCGGAGGTGGACGATGTCTGGTCGTACCCAGCCAAGCGCGCTCGAGCAAATCGAAGCGGAAAACAACCATCTGCGCGGCACCATCTCGGCCGTGGCGGCTGCCGACCCAGGAAGAACGCCACCGGCGCGAAGGGACACGGCCGCATGAAAGTGTCTGCCAAAATAAACTACGCATGTCTTGCAATGCTCGAGCTGGCTTCGCGGTACGGAGGCGACCGCCCGGTTCGCGTTCGTGAGATTGCCGCGCTGCACGGCTCTTCACCACAATTCCTGGTGCAAATACTGCTGCAACTGAAGCGTTCGGGGTTGGTTGCCAGCACACGAGGAGCTGCCGGCGGCTATCAGATCAACCGCCCGCCCGAGGAAGTCTCCTTGGGCGAAGTTGTCGCGGCGATCACCGGCTCGGCCGACAAGAATGAGGGTGTCGGCGGCAGTGCGCGGAGGTCGACTGCGGCCGACATCCTGATGCAAACTTGGCGAGAGCTTGCCGCGATCGAGCAAGAAACACTCCGCAGCATATCCCTGGCCGATCTGCTCGACCGTATCCGCGGTGATGATGGGCCAATGTACCATATCTAACGTTTTCCCAACCGCTGTGAAATGATTCACGCGAGCAAAGCGAAACAACACGCACACCATCAATCACAATCATGATGATGACCGCCCACGCCACCGCAGAAGCACGCGATCCACAATGTTCCAGCCCGAAGGAGCAGCGGCGGATGGCACGAAACGTGTCGAGAAAGCTTCCCCCGAGCGCGGAAGAACTCGAGATGCTTCATCGCCGGAGTCTGGCGTTGGAGAACGCCACGCCCGAGGAGATTATCCGGTGGGCCGTCGAGACCTATTTCCCCCAATTGGCCATGGCCACGGCCTTCGGCCCGGAGGGCTGCGTGATCCTGTCGATGTTGGTGAAGATCGAACCGCGGGTCTACGTCTTCAACTTGGACACCGGCTATCAGTTTAAGGAAACGTTGGAACTGCGCGATCGTATCGCCGAGAAGTATGGCATAGAGGTCGACTTCCAGCGGGACCTTCCGGTCGCAACGTTCGAGGCCGAAAACGGCGGCCCGATCTACCGAACCGATTCGAATCGGTGCTGTTTCGAGCGCAAACTCAAGGTTTTGCATCGCGTGGTCGGAGCGTATGATGCGTGGATGAGTGGGATACGTCGCGACCAGAGCCCGCACCGGGCGGGCGCGCCGATCGTCGGCTGGGACAGAAAATTCAGCCTGGTGAAAATCAATCCGCTGGCCCACTGGACCAAGAAGAACGTCTGGAAGCGGATCGGGGACGAAAACGTGCCGTACAACCCCCTGCACGATCAGGGGTATCCTAGCGTTGGCTGCCGGCCGTGCACGCGCCCGGTCGGCGACGGTGAAGATGAACGAGCGGGCCGGTGGAGCGGCGCCGCGCAAACGGAATGTGGGCTGCATACCGCAGATGAACAGTAACACCTCTGTTGGGGACTATCCCGATTTTCGCGCAGCGACAAGGGGACTGTCCCCCTCCGAAATCTCTTACAAGGAGAACGACATGGCCTCCACTTACGACAACATTACTGAAGGGATCGGCAACACGCCGCTGGTGCGGCTACGCCGCATAACCGAAGGATGCGCGGCGACCGTCTCCGGCAAGCTGGAGAATCTTAACCCGCTCTGGAGCGTCAAGGACCGGATTGCCCGCTCGATGATCGACGCCGCCGAGCACGACGGCCTGATCAAGGACGACACGATCATCCTCGAGCCGACCAGCGGCAACACGGGCATCGCGTTGGCGTTTGTCTGTGCTTCGCGCGGTTACCGGCTGACGGTCACCATGCCCGAAAGCATGAGCCTGGAACGCCGCCGGATGCTCAAGGCGCTGGGGGCCGAGTTGGTGCTCACGCCGGCCGCCGAGGGCATGCCCGGCACCGTGCGCAAAGCGGAAGCACTGCTTGCCGAGAACCCCAACTACTTCGTGCCGCAACAGTTCAAGAATCCGGCCAACCCCGAAATCCACCGCAAAACCACCGCCGAGGAGATCTGGCGCGATACCGGCGGCAAGGTCGACATCGTGGTCTCGGGCGTGGGGACCGGCGGCACGATCACCGGGGTGGGCGAGGTGCTCAAATCGCGGAAAGCGGAGGTCCGGATGGTTGCCGTCGAGCCGGCCGCCAGCCCGGTCATCACCCAATACCAGGCCGGCGAGGAACTGAAGCCCGGCAAGCACACGATCCAAGGCATCGGCGCCGGGTTCATCCCCGACGTGCTCAACGTCGACATCATCGACGAGGTCGTCCAGGTCCGGGACGAGGATGCCGTGGAGACCACGCGTCGGCTGGCGAAACTGGAAGGTCTGATGTGCGGCATCAGCAGCGGCGCCGCGGCCTGGGCCGCGTTGCGGCTTGCCGCCCGCGAAGAGAATCGCGACAAGCTGATCGTGGTCGTCCTGCCCGACCTGGGCGAACGCTACCTGTCGACCAAGCTCTATCCCGAGTAAACGCGCCCGGCGCCGGGCTATCGGGCGCCGTCCTATCTCCGCACAAAGGGGAGCTGGGCAGAGTGCGGTCCATCGCGCCCGGATGCGATCAGGACGGCGTATCCGGCGCGCGATGAACGTGCACTGCTGGGAGGGAGTTCCTCGAATGCTACGAAGGGGGGACGCCCATGTACGGGGCGGGACCCGGCATAATCGCCGGAGGGGTCACGTACGGATCGCATGGGGGGCCGGGGTTGACGCAGGCCGGCGGCGCGCACGGGCTGTAGCTCGCCCGACGACACAGCCAATCACAGCAACGGCATCCAACCGCGCTGCTCGTCAACATCAATACAGCCGTCAGTACCAAGAGCTTCTTCATGACTCATATCTCCAATCGAAACATACTCGTTTCTTCAGGCAGCTTCCGCCAAGTCAACTCTACACCACGTTTTGTGATGTGCAAATGCAACTTGCGTATTTTTTCTGAAACCCGGCGCTTGCCTTTTTGCTACGCTTGACCTTGAGGACGGCGCGCCCTAGGATTACACAAGCTCGGGCATCGTAACCCGGCCCAATTCGCGGGGGCACTCGCAAGGGGGGTCGCAAGATGAAAACCCGCTATCCACTGCTTCGCCGGATCGCACCGGCGACACTTCTGCTGGTGCTGCTTGCCAGGTGCATGCCGGCAACTGGCGACGACTCGGCCGGGCAGGTCTGGCTGATTAGCACTCGACGCGCCGTACGCTGCGGAAGCGTCGACTATGGCGAGCAGAAAATCGACTTCTACCGGCTCGGGCCCGACGACAAGTGGTTGCCGGAGAATCAGGACACTTTTGTCGAAACCGGCAGGCCGGCCGTGCCGACGACGATCTTTATCCACGGCAACCGTGTCGGGCCCGATGCGGCGGTGCGCGACGGCTGGCGCGTTTTCCGCCGCATGAAGCAGGACGCCGGCGGAAGGGCGTTCCGACTGGTCATCTGGTCGTGGCCCAGCGATCGCATCGCCGGACGCCAGCGGCACGACGTGCGGGTGAAGGCGTCGTACAGCGACGTGCAAAGCTACTACCTGGCCGAGTGCCTTCACCGCATCAAGCCCGACGTGCCGGTCGGCCTGGTCGGGTACAGCTTCGGCGCCCGGATCATCACCGGGGCGTTGCACATGCTCGGCGGCGGCGCCGTGGCCTGCCGCAGGCTCGGCGAACGGGAAGTCGCCAAGGAACGCAAGGCGGGGCGAACTCCGTTGCGCGCAGTCCTAGTGGCCGCCGCGATCGACGCCGGCTGGCTTGCGCCCGGTTGCCGCAACTCCCTGGCCACGTCGCAGGTCGAGGAAATCCTGGTCACGCGCAACCGTTGCGATCCGGTGTTGCGATGGTACCGCATGATGTACGGCCTGCGCGGTCCGCAGGCGGCCGGCTACGTCGGGGCGTACTGCCGCGGCGAGTCGTGCGAGAAGATCGAACAGCTCGACGTGACCTGTTCGATCGGCCGAGTACACGACTGGGCCTGCTACGTGCAGGCGCCGCCGCTTGGTCGGCGACTGGGGTGGTGTGCGTTCCTTGAGACTGCCGAGCCGGAGAAATGAACGAGACGCCCCAGGAAACGATTTGACAACAGTCGATTTGTGACCTAGAGATACTATAGAGGGATTCTCCCTCACGGGCGAAAACCCAACCCCGGGATTTCGGGGGGTAAGAACAAACCGAAACGGCAAACCGATCGCGAGGTCGGGACGCAAAGCCATGGAGACTCCGCAAGGAGTCGGCCGGGCTGCCGAAGTTTGCTGCCTGCTTAGGTGCAGGTTGGCATGTCGGCGTGCGTCTCGTCGCTCGCGTTCGTTTTTTTCTTGCGGCGCTTGACGCACCATGGTTTTCAACCAAGAGGTCAGTGTAATCCCAATGTGAGCTAGAGGCGCTTCCAATGAACGACTGCAATCGGAAATCGAAGAAACAGTCCCGGCGCGGCGTCACTCTGGTGCTGGCCGCGATGTTCAGCGTGGTGATGCTCGGGTTGATTGCTTGTGCGGTCGACTTGGGTCACGTCGTGCTGGTTCGGACCCAACTCCAGGTGGCGGCCGACTCGTCGGCGATGGCGGCAGCGGCTTCGATGCGTCTGACTCGCAAGGATATGCTCGCCGTCGCCCGGCAGTTTGCCGGCTATCACACCGCGCAGGGCCGATCCGTCGAACTGCTCGACGAGGAGGTCGAGTATGGTACGTGGGATGCGAAAATGCGAAGGTTCGCGCCCTCGGCCACGCCGGGTAACGCTGTCCGCGTGACCGCGCGGGCCGACGAGTCCACGACCGGCGATTCGCGGTTGTTCTTCGGCAGGATCTTCGGCCGGGCATCGTTCGCGCAAAGGGCCTCGGCCGTGGCCATGGCCAATCCGCGCGACATCGCCTTTGTGGTCGATCTTTCCGGCTCGATGAACGACGACACCGAACCGTGCTGGGCCACCGGGGCGATCAACGACACCTTCGCCGCCGACGGCTATCCTACCGTCGGCAGCGAACTCATGCAGCAAGTGTTCAGCGATTTCGGGTTCGGGTCGTATCCGGGAGTACTGCAATATCTCGGCGCGCCGTACGGCGTGCCGCAAAACAAATATGCTTACGCGGAATTGACCAAGGACGGCGGCCCGTTGACGAAGAAGAGTGTGCCCAAGAAATACCGCATTCAATCGAAACATGACGAGAAAAAGCGAAAGGAAAAGGCCTACTCGGCGATTATCGACAACCAACTCGCTGACCTCATGCCCAACGCCGAGCCGACCCCCGGCAGCGGCGGCAACTATGCCTACTGGGAAAAATATCTCGACTACGTGATCTATCGGGCCTGGGACTCCTCCCGCGGCTGGCTGCCGCCCTCACAGGACAGCGACCGAATCACCGGTTTCAATAACCCCAACAGGACGTCGTTCCCCCAAGCCAGCAGCAGTGTTCCCAGGGGTTTCCGCAACAAGATCGGCTACCGGACTTACGTGCAGTTCATGATGGATCACGGCCGGGACCTCAAGCCGGTGGGCAACAATTACGTGCCACTTTCCAGGCACAGCGCCGATTGCTCGTGGCACGACGAAGCCACCGCCGGGGGCACGTTCAGCTTCCCACCCCGGGAGCAGCCGACGCACGCTGTCCGACGCGCGCTGATCGCCGCAATCCAGGTCGTGAAAGAACGCAACTCCAGTATTTCGGATTCCCAGCAGTGCGATTGGGTCTCGATCGTCACGTTTGACCGTGTCACCGGCGGCGGCCCGATCGTCAAGCAATCGCTCACGGCCGACTACGACGCGGCGATGCTCGCCTGCACCGACATGCAGGCCGTCGGCGACAAGGGCGCATCGACCGCCACCGAGGCCGGCATGATCACCGCCCGAGAGCACATCAAGCCGCAAGGTCAGGGCGGAGCGGGACGCTATTCGACCAACAAGATCGTCGTCCTGCTCACCGACGGCATGCCCAACATCTATGTTACCAATCGATCCGACATCAACCAGTATGTCGACAACAACCCGAGCAACGACTTTTATGACAATGGGAAATACGCGTACGACGCCGCGCTGATGCAAGCCGCGCAGATGCAAGCGGATCGTTGGTACACCTACCCAGTGGGCGTGGGATTGGGAACCGACTACGACTTCATGGATCGCATAGCCCGAATGGGCGAAACGGCCAACGACGGCGGCCGAAGCGCCCGCGGCAGCGGCAACCCCGCCGAGTACGAGCAACGGCTCACCGAGATCTTCGAGGAAATCATCACCAACCCAAAGGTCCGGATTGTGCAGTAGGCACACCGACCTCGACAAACCGGAGGACGGATTCGCTGTCGGCAGGACGTGCCGCAGTGTTCTCAGCGTTCCTATCGGAGGGGACAGACCGATGGAAAATACCCTGCCGCCAACAGACCTGGCGGCGTTTCGGCAGCAATTGGCCAATATGATCGCCGGCGATCTCGGTCTTGACATCGACCGAGAAGACCCGAGTTGGCCGATCGGCGAGCCGCTGGGGAGTCGGAGCGACCCGACACGCCGGCGAAGGCAACCGGCCGGAGCAGCCGACGCCGAATACCAGGGCACGAGGACCTCGGCCGGCAACAGCTCCAATCTGCAAAACGGTGCGTTCCTGCCGCTTGTGCCGAAATCGTTGGACGAGTTGGGAGTCAGGGCCAACGATATCGAGGCGTTGATTCTGAAATTCCTCATCAACTATGGCACCGCCACGGGCGAAGAGATTGCTCAGCAGATTAAGTTGCCTCGCCGACTGATCGAGGGACTCCTGCGTCAATTAAAGGAGGAACGCCTGGTCGTCTACAAAGCGACGGCTTCGGCAGGTGATTATGTCTACGAACTTACGGAGTCAGGCTGCGAACGAGCACGGCGCTGGACGAAGCACTGTACGTATTTCGGCGCAACACCCGTCTCCTTGAGAGACTACGTTGAAGGTGTGCATGCCCAGTCGGTCAGGAAGCAGACTCCCAAGCTCGAGGACCTTTGCAGGGCGTTCACTGACTTGTTGGTCGATGAAGATGTGCTTAGCCAGCTCGGGCAGGCCGTCAATTCCGGGCTGGGGCTGTTCCTCTACGGAGCGCCGGGGAACGGGAAGACAAGCATCGCTGAACGGATCACCCGGGTGTTCGGGCAGAGTATTTGGATACCACGAGCCATCAGTGTGGTGGGTGAGATTATCCGACTTTACGATCCCAATAACCACGAAGCCCTAGCTGCGATTCCTCCCGATGCATTGGGTGAGGATCAACGGGTCGATGAGCGCTGGATACGCATCCGCCGGCCGACCATCATCGCGGGCGGCGAGTTGACCCTCGACAAGTTGGAAATCGCTACGAACGAGGCAACCGGTGTCAATGAGGCGCCCTTACAACTGAAAAGCAATTGCGGAACACTCGTTATCGACGACTTCGGTCGCCAACGGGTAAGCCCCGCCGAACTATTGAACCGTTGGATCCTTCCGCTTGAGAAGCGCGTCGACATCCTGAGTCTCCGAAACGGCCGCAACTTCGAGGTCCCCTTCGACCAACTCGTCATCTTTTCCACGAATCTTGAACCAAGGAATTTGGTCGATGAGGCTTTCCTGCGGCGTATTCCGTACAAGATTGATGTCCACGATCCATCGGAGGAGACATTTCGCCAACTGTTCAAACGCCTTGCACCTGAAATGGGAATTGAATATCGCAAGGATTCCGTCGATTACCTGATCGAGAAGTATTATTCATCCACGGGTCGGGGTATGCGATATTGCCACCCCCGCGACCTCTTGCACCAAATACACACCTTTTGCACTTTCCACGACAAGCCAGTGGCGATGACCACCGAGGCCGTCGACGCAGCGGCCAAGAACTACTTCGCCACCATGTAGTCATCGCACGGGATGTTCGCTCCAGTCCGACGACTGATAACTCTTCGTTAGTATCCGCTCAACACCTAACGTCGTTGTAGTACTATTCCGCCAATGCCTGTTCCAGGTCGGCGATCAGATCGTTGCTGTTTTCGATCCCGCAGGCGATGCGAATCATGTTGTCGGGGATGCCCACTGCGCGGCGCGCTTCGGGGGTGAAATCGTGATAGCTCATCACGATCGGCTGCTCGATGAGCGACTCGACGCCGCCGAGGCTCGGCCCGATCCGAGGCAGCCGCACCGCGTCGACGACCGCGGCGGTTTGATCCGCGTCGGCGTCCTTAACCAGAAACGTCACCAACCCGCCGTAGCCGTCCATCTGCCGCCGCGCTAGGTCGTAGTACTTGTGGCTCGGCAACCCCGGGTAATAGACCTTCTCCACTCGCGGATGCTGCTCCAAAAACTCCGCCACCGCCTGGCCGTTCTCGTTGTGACGGCGCATCCGCAGCTCGAACGTCTTCAGGCCGCGAAGCAGCAGGTAGATGTTGTGCGGTCCGTTGACCATGCCGAACACGCCGCGGAACTTCCTGATCGGCTCGATGTTCTCCTGTGAGCCGACCAGCGCGCCGCCGAGCATGTCGTTATGGCCGGCCAGATACTTCGTCAGCGAATGCAACACGTAGTCGACGCCGTACTCCAACGGGCGCAGATTCATCGGCGTGGCAAGCGTCGAGTCGATCAGCGTCGCCACGCCGTGCTTGCGACCCAACGCCACGAAGCGTTCGATATCGACGACGCTCAAATGCGGGTTGGTGGGCGACTCGCTGATCAACAGTTTCGTGTTCTTGTTGACGGCGGCTTCCATCCGCTCGTAGTCGCACGCCGGAACCTGGTGCGTGACCACGCCGTACTTGGCGAACCACTCCGTGCACATTTCGCGCGTGCGGTGATAACACTCGTCGAAGAGGATGATCTCGTCGCCCGATTGCAGGAGGCTCAGCAACACGGCGGCGACGGCCGACATACCCGACGAAAAGATCAGCCCGGCCTCGCCTCCCTCCAGGGCGGCCAGCTTCTGCTCGGCGACTTTCTCGCTGGGGTTGCCGTACCGGGCGTATTCCTCGCGGGGCAGCTTCTGCTCGATGAAATCGAGCACCGATTGCGTGTCGGCGAAGGTATAGGTGGCGGCGCAGAAGATCGCGTCGGTCATGGCGTCGCCCACCTTCTGCCGCGCCTCGCCGGCATGGACCGACTTAGTTGACAGACCTTCGGCCGAACGGCTCTTCCGTGATGAACTTGCTGGATTGGTCATGGTAAAGTAGTTTCTCGATGGATAAGTGGCGCCGGTTCGCGGGAGGTTCTCGGCCCGGTACAAAAAAACCGCGACGGTCGCCCGTCGGGCGGTCGCGGCTGGCTTGGGGCAAGTTGGATCGCCAAAACGGGACCGTTGGGCGTGCTGGCGATGGCACTTTAGCAGAGATTGGCTGCAAGCGGCCGCAAATCCCACACAAAGGTGATTCTATTCAGGTCGACGGGAAGTGGCAACCGCCCGGCTATCCCCGCTAGGCGTTGCCTGGCGATTGCCTGGCGGCTACCGGCGATATTGGCACCCGCTAAATTGCGCTGTTTGCCCAGTTTGTCTTGACGCGGGCGATGGTCCGCCCGATAATCCGCCGCCCCATCTCGATGCCGGCCGTACGCCGAACTGAACCTGTCCGCTTCGATCAAGGAGTTTTCCGATGAATCGCCCCGCCGTGACTCTTGCGACGCTCGTTGTTTTGATCACCCTGCTGGCTGCCGGATGCCGATCGCCCTATCGGTCCGACCAAGGGGCATTGTTCGGAGGCCTGCTCGGCGCCGGCACGGGCGCCATTGTCGGCAACGCCGTCGGCAACCCCGGCGCAGGGGCCGCCATTGGCGCGGGCGTGGGGGCGCTGACCGGCGCCGCCATCGGCGAGGAACTCGACCAGATCGAGGCCCAAAACCGGGCGATGATCGAGCAGCAACTCGGACGCCAACTCGCCGCCGGCGCCGTCGCGATCGACGACGTTGTGGCCATGAGCGCCGCCGGCGTGAACGACGAACTGATCGTCAATCACATCCGTGCCCACGGCGTCGCCGGGCCGCTTGCGACCGAAGACGTGATCTCCCTGCACAAGCAGGGCGTCAGCACGCGAGTCATCAAGGCGCTGCAAGAGCCGCCACGGATGGCGCGGGCCTCGGTCGTTACCCAGCCGGTCCCGGCCCCGGTGATCGTGGAGGAACACCACTACGGCCTGCCGTTGTGGGGTCCGCCGCGTCATCACTATTATCAGCACTGGCGGCGTCGCCCCCGCCCTGGCGTCAGTTGGGGTGTTTCGGTGAGTAACTGAGCGACGGT
>JAUWWA010000015.1 GCA_030617125.1 Pirellulales bacterium
GGCGGTGGCACCTGGCAAGTGGTCCGTCGATTGCTCTTGACATTGCTCGTCTGATAGTGTACAAATAGGCACGTTGCAATCCTCCGTTGCCTTGGCAGCGTGTGAGGTAATACGGGCCGTTTTCGGCACGCGGCGAGGGCTGCGTTCGATTAACACTACTGGCCTTTCACGAGGCGCGTGCTCGGCGGACCATTGCGCCTGTGTATCAAAAGCCCGCCGACTGCGTCGGCGGGATCCCACGGACTACAGTCCACGGGCTTCTTGTCATTCGGGTTTTCGCATGGCCATGCTGTGGAGGACGAGGACGGAACCAGCGGAGAGCAGTGCCCAACCGAGCCATTCAGGTGGTTGGAAAATTTTCTGAATAGCCGGCTTCGCCCCCCCCATCGACGTGGTGGCCACGGCGCCCACGGAGGCCGCCGGGTGACCGGTCCGCTCGGCCAGCAACTGCGTGAATTCCGGCGTGAGCGTGACCGAATCGGTCATGCGAAACTGGGCGCCCAGAGACAGCAGGATCAAACCTGCCAGAAAGTACTGGTTTCGAGTAACGTCCATCATCTGACTTTCCTTGCGTTGCGGTGGTCGCCGGAGCGGCCGCCCGCTGCCGATGCACGGGTCCCCACGACCGTTTTCATTGCTTCACTTATCATCATCGAGTGGATCGAGCGGCGAACTTCACGAGCGCCCGGACTGTACGGGTTGTACGGCAGAATGGGATTGGATGCTCTGATTGGCGCGATTGCAACGAGCGGACGCGTCCCGCCCCACAATGGGTGACCGCCGCAAAAACGATTAGGAGCGAGAGTCTTGTCGCCTGCCCGAAATCTCCGTCCCATGATTTTCACCAGGAGAGGCAGAAACATGTCAAAGCGTGTACTCGTAGGCGACGACTCGCTACTCATGCGGAAGATGATCAGCGACACGCTAACGGACGACGGTTGGGAGGTCGTCGCGCAAGGAGGCCTGCGGCCAGGAGGCCGCCGACTTCTGCGAGGAATTTCGGCCCGACGTCGTGACGTTGGATATCGTCATGCCAGGCACCGACGACCTGTATGGTTTAGAGGGTATCCGCCAGCCGGATCCCTACGCCAAAGTAGTGATGGTCAGCGCGTTGAACCAAACGAAGCTGATCTTCGAGGCCGTCCGCAAAGGTTTGCATGATTTCGTTGTCAAGCCTTTCCTTCCGGAACAACTACAGCAAACCATGGGCAATTGCGTGGCGGCATCTATCGCAATGTAGCATGTCGGGCACAAGCCTGACGCGAACCTATGCAACCGGCTCTGGAACTGTCAGGCGGCGATGCGCAAGGGAGGTCTCTTGCGTGTGGTCGCCTTTTTCTTTGCTCCCAGCCATCAGAAACGGTGGGACGATTGCGCTTCCTCTCGACCGGGTGACGCGGTAGAATAGCGTGGTAATCGTGTCCTTGGTTACCGTAGCGGTGCAGTGTTGTTTCTTGCACCGTTGCCCGATCAAGACAGCCCCGTCCGGCACAAAGGAGAGGCACATGGGCCATATCGTCAAGCCCAACCGTGCGTATCGGTTGTTGCAGCGAAAGCTCGATCGCACCGTGACCGGGGCGCCCGACTCACCCATCCTGATGCAGATCCTTTCACTTCTGTTCTCTCCTGAGGATGCCGACCTTGCCCGGCGAATCCCCGGCCGGCTCACCACGGCGGAGAAGCTGTCGGCCCGGCTCGACATCCCCCGGGATGAGCTATTGGCCAAGCTGAGCGACATGGCCGAACGCGGATTGATCATCGACCTGGAGCACAAGGGCCGGCGGTGGTTCGCGTTGGCGCCGGTGGCGATCGGTTTTTTCGAGTTCACGTTCATGCGTACGCGCGGCGAGGTGCCGCAGGCGGAGCTGGCCCGACTGTTCGAGCAGTACATGCACCAGGACGACCGCTTTGCCCGATCGGTGCTGCGGGGCCCCACGCAGATCGGCCGCACACTGGTTCGCGAGGAGGCCCTGCCGGCCGAGGACCACACCGAGATCCTGGACTGGGAACGGGCAAGCCGTGTCGTAGAATCGGCCGGCGCGCTGGGCGTGTCGTTGTGTGCCTGCCGCCACAAGGCCAATCACCTAGGCGAGGCGTGCGAGCGGCCGCAGCACACGTGCCTTTCGCTGAACTACGCGGCCGAATCACTGATCCGCAACGGCATGGCCGAGCCGCTCTCCACCGGCGAGGCGGTGGCACTGCTTGGGCAGTGCAAAGAGGTCGGCCTGGCCCAAACCGGCGACAACGTGCAACGCACGCTGACCTACATCTGCAACTGCTGCGGCTGCTGCTGCGAACTGATGCGTTCTGTCAAAACATTCGACATCCGAGGTGCGATCGTCACATCGAACTGGATCATGGAGGTCGACACGTCGAAATGCACAGGCTGCGGCCAGTGCGTTGAAGCATGTCCCGTCGACGCAATCGAACTCGCTATGCGGAACGACGACGGGAAGCCTCGTGAGCAGGCCGCGTGCAATAAGACGCTCTGCCTCGGGTGCGGCGTCTGCTATTCGTCTTGCACGTCCGCCGCAATCGCGATGAAGTCCCGGGACAAGAGGGTCTTCACACCGGAGTCGGTCTTCGACCGGATGATCATGATGGCCATCGAACGCGGCAGGCTCGCCGATCTGATCTTCGACGACCCGGATCGCTTCGGCCACCTGGCACTGGGGCGAATCGTCGCAACACTTGAGAAGATTGGGGCCTTTAAGGCCACCGTCGCAATTCGGCCGCTGAGATCGGCTTTCCTGCGCCGCCTCGTGACCGCGGCAAAGAAGGAACTTGGCGACGTTTTGGACTAATCGTGCGACATACCTTCATTGGCAGCCTGTAGGGCGCATTTCCAATTTTCCCATCCGCCAGGGACCCGTGCCAGATTGAAAATCCGTCCTGCGCTACTCGACAGCTTGAGCGTGTCGCAGCACTAGCAGTTCGTCGCCATGAGATGCAAGTTGTTGGTATAAAAGGACTTGCACTAATCAGCGACCGCCGGCCGCCGCCGTTACATCACCGCGGGAACCTCGCCCCGGTACCTATGGAACTAAGACAGCCGACACTGCCTTTCTGCCCGCCGTTGGGAAAACCGTGGTGACAATAAGTACCAAAGCCACTACAACATGCGATAGCGCGCCGACCCGCATGAAGCCGAATTCCCGGAGCGAGGTCCAGACTATGCCCGATCCTGACCTCATCGAACCGTTGCCGGAGACGGCGGAGATGTCCGGGGTTGCCGCCGCCGTGCACCACGGTGCCGGGAAGCTTCTTTCGCGGAGTTTCCTGGGTTTGTTGGTCACCCAATTCCTGGTGGCCCTGAACGACAACATGTTCCGCTGGTTGGTCGTGCCGATTGGAAAGGATTTGGTGGGGCCGGAGAAGGAGGCCTTAGCGATTTCCGGCGGGCTGGCCTGTTTTGTGGCGCCGTTCCTGCTTCTGGCCGCTCCCGCCGGATACCTGGCCGATCGATTCAGCAAGCGTAACGTAATGATTGGCTGCAAGGTGGCCGAGATCGTGATCATGATCCTCGGTATGGTTACGATTCTGACGGGCAACATCTACCTGATGCTCGGTATAGTCGCCTTGATGGGTGCTCAAAGTGCGTTGTTCAGTCCCTCAAAACTGGGTAGTATCCCGGAAATCGTCCGTTCCGACCGCGTTTCGGCCGCCAACGGCATGGTCGGCATGACGACCGTCATGGCAATCGTGGTGGGAACGGTGGCCGGCAACTGCTTGTACGCCTGGACCACGCCGCAGGACCACAGCAGCCTACCGGGGCATCATCAGTGGTGGATTTCCGCCGCGGCTTTGATCGGCGTGGCGGTGGTCGGACTGGTGGCGAGCCTGTTCATCGGCCGACTGCAAGCCGCCAACTCCAGCCGATCCTTCCCCGTCAATGTCGCCGGACAGACGCTCCGCGATTTGGCCCGGCTGATTGGGAACCGGCCACTGGCACTGGCCGCCTGTGGGATTGTCTTCTTCTGGTCGCTCGGCGCGTTGACGCAAATGAACATCGACCTGTTCGGCACCAAGGTGCTTCAGGTACAGCAGCAACACGTTGGGCCGCTGCTGGCCGTGCTGGCACTTGGCGTGGGCATCGGCAGCATCCTGGCGGGAATCTGGTCGGTCGGCAAGATCGAACTGGGCATCGTGCCCTTTGGCGCCGCCGGAATCGTCGTTGGGGCCGGCCTGCTGTTCACTGTGCCGGGCGGCGTCGGTACACCGTATTCAGCGGGCTACTACTACACTTGCTCCTGCTTATTGATCTTAGGCATCAGCGCCGGGTTGTTCATCATCCCGTTGCAGGCTTTCCTGCAAGAGATGAGCCCTGAGAAAACTCGCGGCTCCATCCTGGCCGCGGCGAACTTCTTCACGTTCTCGGGCATGCTGGCGGCGGCGGGCATATTCTGGCTGTTGGCGGACTTTGTGGGGTTGAGTGCGCGGCACATCTTCCTGCTGTGTGGAATCGCCACGATGCCAATGGTGGTAGGCCTTGTCTGGATCCTGCCCGCCCCCACGACTCGCTTCGCCATCTGGATGCTCATGCGGTTGCTCTATCGGGTACGCGTGGAAGGGCTGGAGAATGTCCCTTCGGAAGGCGGCATCCTGATCGCGCCGAACCACGTCAGTTGGGCCGACGGCGTGTTGGTCGGAATGAGCTGCCCACGACATCCACGTATGGTTGTCTATGGCGATTACTTCGAAAAACCCTGGCTCGCCTGGTTCGGCCGCCTAGCCCGAGTGATTCCGATCAAGCCGGGCAAGCGGTCGGTGGTCGAGTCGATCCGCGCGGCGCGCGAGGCGCTGCGCGAGGGCGAGATCGTCGGCATCTTCCCTGAGGGCGGCATCACCCGAAACGGCGATATGCAAGAGTTCAACCCCGGCTTCCTGTCGGTCCTCAAGGGCAGCGACGCGCCGGTGATTCCCGTCCACCTGGAAGGGATGTGGGGCAGTATCTTTAGCTTCGAGGGTGGACGGTTTTTCTGGAAATGGCCCAAGAAATGGCCCTACCCGGTAACGATCCGATTCGGCGAGCCGATCTACAAACCCAAGAGCGTCGAGCAGGTCCGCCGGGCGGTCGAAGAGTTGGGCGATACGGGGAAAGAGTTGATCCTGCCACGGAAGTTTCTGCGGATGTGCCGTGCCGCCCGACGGCGGTCGAAAGTCGCCGACTCCAGCGGAGCGGAGCTTACCGGCGGCCAACTGCTGACGCGAACGCTCGTTCTTCGCCGGCTCCTACGGCGCGAAGTGCTCGCCGGCGATGAGCAGCACGTCGGCTTGCTGTTGCCGCCATCGGTCGGTGCGGTGGTGGCCAACGCAGCGGTCTCGATCGATAATCGCGTCGCCGTGAACCTCAACTACTCCGTCTCCTGTGACGTCATGAATGCCTGCATCGGCCGCTGCGGCATCCGGCACGTGCTTACCAGCCGCCGCATCATGGAAAAGCTCGATCTGGCGATCGACGCTGAACTGGTCTACCTCGAAGACTTCAAGGACAAGGTGACGCTGCTTGATAAGCTCCTCTGCGCGACACAAGCGCGGCTGGAACCGGTCTCCGCCATGGAACGCCGGCTGGGGCTGACCGGCATCGACCCGGACGACGTCCTCACGGTGATCTTCACCTCGGGCTCAACCGGTTTGCCCAAGGGGGTGATGCTTTCGCACCGCAACGTGGGTTCGAACGTCGAGGCGTTCGACAAGATCGTCCACCTTGGCCGGCGCGACGTGCTGCTGGGAGTCTTGCCGATGTTCCATTCGTTCGGCTACACCGTCACGCTCTGGACGGTGCTGACGCTTGCGCTGAAGGGCATCTATCACTTCTCGCCGCTGGAGCCCCGCCAGATCGGCAAACTCTGCGCAAAGCACGGCGCGACGATCATGATCACCACACCGACATTCCTGCGATCGTACCTGCGGCGCTGCGAGGTGGAGGATTTCCAGACGCTTCAGGTCGTGGTTGCCGGCGCGGAGAAGCTGACCTCGGAGGTCGCCGATGCGTTCGAGCGGAAGTTCGGCATCCGGCCGCTGGAAGGCTACGGGGCAACGGAGCTTTCTCCGGTGGTCGCTTCCAATATCCCGCCCGCCCGTGTGATCGACAGCGGCTATAAAGGTGTCAAGGAGGGTACGGTTGGCCGACCTTTGCCCGGTGTATCGGCCAAGGTCGTCAGCCTTGAGACGGGCGAGGACCTCCCACCCGGTAAGTCGGGCATGCTGCTGGTGGCCGGGCCGAACGTTATGAAAGGATACATGTACCAGCCGGAACTTACCGCCAAAGCCATCCGCGACGGCTGGTACGTCACCGGCGACGTGGCCGAAATCGACGATGACGGATTTATTCGGATCACCGGCCGGGTGAGCCGATTCTCGAAGATCGGCGGCGAAATGGTCCCCCACATCCGCGTCGAAGAGGCTATTGTCAAGGCCCTCGGCCTCGATGAGGATGACCTTTCTGTCGTGGTCACCGCGGTACCCGACGAGAAAAAGGGCGAACGGCTGGTCGTGCTCCACACCGTGCTGGAGCGAACCCCAGAGGAAATCTGCCGCAGCCTCGCCGATGCCGGCCTGCCGCCGATCTGGATCCCGTCGCGCGACAGCTTCCGCCGGATCGATGAAATCCCCGTCCTGGGTACCGGGAAGCTCGATCTGAAACGGGTGAAAGAACTCGCGTTGGCCGAGTTTTCGTAAAGCCGCTCTGCGGTAGTCGCGCCGACGGCTTTCCGCGACCCACCGTCGCGGCTCTATAGGCCCATCTGGGCGAATGGGGTGGATGCAACATCTGGCGAATCTGCGGTGCTCGTCCATACGCCGTTCCGAGTCTTTTGGGCCGTACCCCTGCGTCATTCGGCCACAATTCGCTTTGACACGCAGGGCCGGTATCGCTATCCTTCCCCGCCGGTCGGACAAGGAAGTCCTGCCGATGGACGCCATGGAGGGCGTGCATTTGGACGAGCAACGAAGTGTGCTGATCGTCGATCCCTCGGAAGAGACCCGCGAGGTGCTGCAAACCGCACTTCAGCGGCGCGGGATGCGGACTCTCTCCGCCAGCCGTGTGAAATCGGGGATCGAACTGGCTCGACGCCATCGCCCCGACCTGATCGTACTGGACCTCGAACTCGACGACTCCGCCCCGGAGGGCTCTTCGGCCTCGCTGGTCGAAGAGTTTCGCCAGGAGCGAACTCCCGTGATCTTGCTCGGCAGGGCTTGCCGGGGCCATGGAGGGTTGCCCAGCGGAGAATTCGTGGCCAAGCCCTACCATTACGCACCCCTAATTCGTAGAATTGAGGAATTGCTGGACGGGTGCGCGATTGGAGAGTCAGGGCCGTGCCATCGCTGTTCGTGATTCGAGGGAATGATCAGGGCACACGCGTCGAATTGGGGGAATCGATCCTCCGGATTGGGCGCGACTCGTCCAATGACTTTCAGGTCCACGACCCCGAGGTCTCGCGCCAGCACGCCGAAGTCCGGCCAATCGACAAGGACTTCGCGCTGTGCGACCTCGACAGTTCCAACGGGACGTTCGTCAACGGGCAACGGGTCCGCCAGCACCGGCTGGCCAGCGGCGACCAGATCCAGTTTGGCGGCACACTGATGCTCTACACCGGCCCGTCCGAGGATCCCGAGGAAGACCTCAAGACGATCGACATCGCCGCCACCGGCGAACCTCTGGACCAATCGCAGATCATCCGCTCGGTCAGTCAGGAAGAAGGAAGCCGGATCTTCGACCAGGACGCGGTGTTTTCCCAGAACCCCTGGCTCGCCCGGGCGCGAAGCAACTTGCAGGTGATGTACCGCACGGCGCTGGCAGTCAGCCATACGTTGGACATCGACCAGTTGTTGCAGCGGATTATGGAGTTGATCTTTGAGTGGGTCGAGGCGGACCGCGGATGTATCATGCTTGTCGATCCGCAGACGAAACAACTCAAGCCGAAGGTGCGGCGTACGCGAGCCGGGGTCCCCAGCGACGAGAAGATCACCATCAGCAAGACGATCCTCGACTATGTAATCGAGCGGAACGAAGGAGTAGTCACCAGCGACGCGCGGCAGGATGACCGCTGGAACCCGGCCGCAAGCATCGTGCAACTGGGTGTCCGCGAGGCGATCTGCGTGCCCATGCAAGGTCGATACGACGTCGTCGGCACCATCTACATCGACACCTCCACTTCGCCCCAAGAGATGATCCAGAAGGGCAAGGCCGATAAGTTTACCGAAGACCATCTGAAGCTGATGGTCGCCATCGGTCACCAGGCCGCCTTAGCCGTCGAAGACACGCGATATTAGTCCGCCATGGTCCGGGCCGAGCGGTTGGCCGCCGTCGGCCAGACTATCGCCACGCTCTCGCACCACATCAAGAACATCCTCCAGGGCATTCGGGGCGGGAGCTACCTGATCGAGATGGGCCTGACCGACCACGATGAAACGGTGGTCGGCAAGGGTTGGAAGATCGTCGAGAAAAACCAGAACAAGATCTCCTCGCTCGTCATGGACATGCTCACCTTCAGCAAGGAGCGCGAGCCCGACCTGAGCACCGCAGACCTCAACCGGGTCGTTGCCGACGTTGTCGAACTGATGCAAACCAGGGCCGACGATCTCGACATCGAACTGCGCTGGTACCCGGCCGAGCAGATGCCCAACTTGGTGTTCGATCCCGAGGGAATTCACCGCGCGGTGCTCAACGTGGTGACCAACGCGATCGACGCGGCCAGCGAGAACGAGGGGTCGGGCCGCGTCGACGTGCGATCCGAATTCGACGCCGACGAGATGCTGGTGCGCATTACTGTCGACGACAACGGCCCAGGCATCCCGCCCGAACAAATGGACGACCTCTTCAGCCCATTCGTCTCCTCGAAGAAGGGCCGTGGCACCGGCCTGGGCTTGCCGGTCAGCCAGAAGATTCTCAGCGAACACGGTGGCCGAACGCTGGTCCACAGCGAAGTGGGTCGTGGCAGTCGGTTTACGCTCGAACTGCCCGGCGTCGTTCCACAGCCCAGCTCGCCGACCGCAACCGGCTAGCTCAACCCCACGAACGGATTGGTGCGTTTCTCCTGAAGGACCGTTGTCGCTGGACCGTGGCCGGGCAACAGAATAGTCTCGTCGGCAAGCGTGAACAACTTCGCGTGAATCCCCGATTTCAACTGCTCAAAATCACCGTCGGGAAAATCGGTTCGGCCAATGCTGCCGGCGAAAATCACGTCGCCGACAAACACGACGCTCGGTGTATGGTCTTCGCACAGGTACACCACGTGACCCGCCGAGTGCCCGGGGATCGCGATAACCTTTAGCTCAAATCCACCCGCCGAATACGTCTGGCCGTCTTCGACCGTCACGTCCGCGGTTGGGCTGACCAACGACATGCCGAACTCCGCCGAGAGGTTCAACTGCGAATCGGTCAGTTTTGGCGCTTCGGTCCCACCGATCACCAGCGGACAGTCGGACCAACGCTCCTTCAAGGCCTTGTTGGCCGCAATGTGGTCGCCGTGTCCGTGCGTGTTGAGGATCGCCGCCGGAACGAGGCCATGGGCGTCGAGGTGATCGAGGATCTTTGCAGGCTCCATGCCCGGATCGACGACCAGGCAGTCGGTCCGCCCCTTCATGTGGGCCACATAGCAGTTCTCCTCGAAGGGTATGGAAAGAATCCGGGCGAGTTCGATTTCCGGGCTCACAAATTGATCTCCACACAGGGCATGAAACTGGGTAAATTATGAGGGCTGCTACTGGATTGTCTGACAATTCCAGCCACAGCAATTGGGTAAAGATGCCCTCGAAAACGAAACATTGTAATCCCGAGCAACGTAACTTGCGATAAGGTCGAACAAGGAGGATTACAGACCTATGACTCTACACAACCCGCTTTCCCACGGCAGATGGGCGGTCATCGTGCCCATCGCAGTGCTTGTCTCACCACTTATGGCCCAGAACCAGTACGGCGCGTGGCCACAAACACCCAGCCGCTACGCCGCGCCGAACCCGAATCAATACCAGCGCCAATACACGCCGCCGGCGTCGAACCACTACATCCGGGCCCCGGCGTCGAACCGTTATTCCCCGGCCCCGGCGACGCGGCCGTGGGCGCCGGCAAGGCAGCCGCTGCGTGTGGCCGAACAGATGTATACCGCCACGACTTCGGATCCGCAGCAATTGCAGCCCGCCAAGAGCGGCGAACACCCCCTGATGCCTGCCCTGCGCTGGGCCCGCGGCGGACTAGAGAACATCGAAAAGCTCCAGGATTATTCGGCTACGCTGGTCAAGCGGGAGCGGATCGGCGACAAGATCATGGATCCGGAGTATATGTTCATCAAGATACGCCACAAACCGTTCAGTGTTTATGCGTATTTTCTCGGGCCGGCCAAGATCAAAGGTCAAGAGGTAATCTACGTCGACGGGCAAAACGACGGCAAGATGTTGGCGCACGGCGTCGGCTTCCAGCAGACCATGTTCGGCACTCTTCCTCTCGCGCCCAACGGCATGATCGCCATGCGCGGCCAGCGCTACCCAATCTCCGAAATCGGCGTGTTGAACCTGGTTCGCCGGCTTATCCAAGTCGCCGAGGCGGATAGCAAATATGGCGAGTGCGAGGTAAAGTACTACAAAGGCGCGAAGATCAACAATCGCGTTTGCACCTGCATCGAGGTTGTTCATCCGGTGCCGCGGCGCAACTTCCTCTACCATGTGGCGAGGATTTTCGTCGACGACGAGTTGAACATCCCGATTCGTTTCGAGTCGCACCGCTGGCCCCGCAAGCCCGGCGGCGCGCCCGAGTTGCTCGAAGAGTACACGTATCTCAACCTGAAACTCAACAACGGATTCACCGACGCCGACTTCGATATCAGGAATCCGAACTACCGCTTCCGTTGATTCGTGTGAGGGCCGCTTGTGGCCTGTTGCCTCGGCGAAAGAGCGGCTTTCCGCTGCTGTTCGACACGCATATGCAGGCCGTCCTGCTGAACGGTCGCCCTGCGTGTGTAGCAAGGGGTGCTACTGGCGCACGATCCCCGGCTTGGCCCATGGAAATCGAATCGCAAGAACCGGTCTGCTGCGAGAATCGCACACCGAGGAGGCAAACCTGGCTTCGCATCGGCTTGCGAGCGGCCTGCTGGCTCGTGGCCGGATACCTGCTGATCGTGGTGGTCATGATGTTCCTCGAAAAAGCATTCATCTTCTTCCCTGCCCGATATCCCGAAGGCGACTGGCAACCGGCCGGACTCGCCGTCGAAGATGCCTGGTTCGACGCCGCCGACGGCACGAGGCTTCACGGCTGGTACGTGCCGCACGAAGATCCCCGCGCCACCGTGCTCTTCTGCCACGGTAACGCCGGAAACGTCACCTACCGGATCGAGATACTGCAAATCCTCCACCATCGCGTCGGCGTGTCGGTGCTGATCCTCGACTACAGCGGCTACGGGCAAAGCGAAGGCAAGCCGGACGAGCCGGGCGTGCTGGCCGACGCCCGCGCCGCTCGCGCTGGGCTCGCCGAGCGCGAGCAGATCGACGAGACCGACGTCGTGCTGCTGGGCCGTTCGCTCGGCGGCGCCGTGGCCGTCGACCTGGCCGCCCGGGACGGCGCCCGCGCCCTCGTCCTGGAAAGCGCCTTCA
>JAUWWA010000069.1 GCA_030617125.1 Pirellulales bacterium
CTGCCTGGCCGCCACCCGGGCCGGGATTCCCGTGGTGCACTACTCGGCCACGCAGATCAAGAAGATCTTGACGGGCTCGGGCCGGGCTCCGAAGGGGCAGGTGCAACGGGCCGTGCAGCGCGAATTGGGGCTCAGCGAGCTGCCCGAGCCGCCCGACGTGGCCGACGCCCTGGCCATCGCCCTGTGTCATTACTATCTTAAGGACAGGTCGGCGAAGATGAAGATGGAATGATGAATGATGAATGATGAATGATGAATGATGAATGATGAATGATGAATGATGAAATCGCCGTTTAGCGGGGCAGCATCGCTGCCCGTTGCCTGACACCTGACACCTGACACCTGATCCCTGACTACTGACCACTGACTACTGACCACTGACCACTGACACCTGACCAACATGATCACAAAAATCACCGGACAACTCGCCGCGCTGAAGGACGACGTGCTGACGCTTCGCATCGACGCCTTCGAGCACGAGGTGTTGATCCCCGAGTTCACCCGCCGGCAGTTGCAGGGCGAATTGAACCGGGAGATCAGCCTGCACACGATTGAGTACCTCGAGGGCAACCCGATGCAGGGCCGGATGACGCCCCGGCTGATCGGTTTCTTAAGCGAAGCCGAGCGGGAGTTTTTCGAGTTGTTCTGTTCGGTCGACGGCGTGGGCGCCCGGAAGGCGCTTCGGGCGATGGTCCGGCCGGTCAAGGAGGTGGCCACCGCCATCGAGGAGCAAGACGCAAAAGCCCTCAGTGCGCTGCCCGGCGTCGGCCCGGCCACGGCCGAGCGGATTATCGCCAAGCTGCGCCGCAAGGTGCCCAAGTTCGCGTTGATGGTCTCGCGGAAGGAAGTCGAGGCCGAGGTTTCTTCCGATATCGTCAGCGAGACGTTCGAGGTGCTGCGCAGCTTGGGTCACAGCGAGAGCGACGCCCGCCGATTGATGGACGCCGCCTTGGCGTCGAAGACGAAGTGCAAGAACGTACAGACTTTGCTCCAAGTGATCTATCAGCAGAGTCATGGGGAGTGGAGAGTGGCTAGTGGATAGTGGGTAGTGGATAGTGAGCGGTTGAGGGGGTGGCAATTCATTGCCACCCTGAGTGCAAAGTAGAACGCGAAACACGTGAAAGGGACCCACAAGAAACGGTTCTATGCCAAACCCAACGAAAACCGCGATTCATCCCACTCGCGGGGAAGATTATCCGGAGTGGTATCAGCAAGTCGTCAAAGCGGCCGATCTGGCTGAACCTTCCGACGTGCGCGGCTGCATGGTGATCAAACCGTGGGGCTACGCCCTGTGGGAGAACATACAGCGGGCGCTCGACCGGATGTTCAAAGACACCGGCCACGAGAACGCCTACTTCCCGCTGTTGATCCCCGTGAGCTTCCTCGAAAAAGAGGCCGAGCACGTCGAGGGCTTCGCCAAGGAGTGCGCGGTGGTAACGCATCACCGGCTCGAGCCGGGCGCCGAGGGCGGCCTGGTTCCCGCGGGCCCGCTGGAAGAGCCGCTCGTGATTCGCCCGACCAGCGAAACCATCATCGGTGCAACCTACGCCCGCTGGGTGCAGTCGTATCGCGACCTGCCGATCCTGCTGAACCAATGGGCGAACATCGTCCGCTGGGAGATGCGCACCAGGATGTTCCTGCGCACCACCGAGTTCCTCTGGCAGGAGGGCCACACCGTCCACGCGACCGAGGAAGAAGCCGTCGAAGAAACGTTGCGCATGCTCGACGTCTACGCCGACTTCGCCGAGAACTACATGGCCATGCCGGTCATCAAGGGCGAGAAAACCTCCGCCGAGCGGTTCCCCGGCGCGCAAAACACCTACAGCATCGAGGCCATGGTGCAAGACCACAAGGGCTTGCAGGCGGGCACCTCGCACGTCCTCGGCCAGAACTTCGCCCGGGCGCAGGAAATCAAGTTCCAAGACCGCAACGGCAAAGAGGTCTACGCGTGGACGACCTCGTGGGGCGTGTCGACGCGGCTGATCGGCGGGCTGATCATGACGCACGGCGACGACGACGGGCTGATCCTGCCCCCGCGACTGGCGCCCGCGCATGCTGTCGTCTTGCCGATCTATCGCAACGACCAGGAACGAAGCGACGTGCTGGAGTATTGCCGGCGGCTGAAGCAGCAACTCGAAGCGGAGAGCTTCCACGGCGAGGCGGTCCGCGTGAGGATCGACGATCGCGACGTCCGCGGCGGCGAGAAGGTGTGGCGGCACGTCAAGCGCGGCGTACCGCTGCGCCTGGAGATCGGGCCCCGCGACGTGAAGTCCGACAGCGTCTTCCTCGCCCGGCGCGACCAGCCGCCGAAGCAGAAGGCCGGCGTGCCGCGCGAGCAGTTTCTTGGCAGCGTCCCAGGACTACTCGACGAGATTCAGGGCAACCTGTTTGATCGGGCGCTGCAACTGCGCGAGTCGAACACCCGTCGCGTCGACACGCTGGCCGAGTTCGAGGAGTTCTTCACGCCGAAGAATCCCGAGAAGCCCGAAATCCACGGCGGCTTCGCGTTGTGCCACTTCGTCGACGTGCCGGAGATCGAAGAAAAGCTCAAGGAGTTGAAGGTCACGGTCCGCTGTCTGCCGCTCGACGGCGAGGAGGAAGAGGGCCGGTGCATCTTCACCGGAAAGCCTAGCAAGCGCCGCGGGGTGTTCGCCAAGGCGTATTGATGATAAACACTTGTAAAGCCGCGCTCACTGATCGCGGGAGAACCCGGCATAACCGCCGCCGCCAGCGGCGGCTTTACACCGATAAAACCATGACCCGCGAACCGATCCTCAAAGAGCCGTTCGAACTGAAAGACGAAGATCGTGATCTGCGCCCGCGGCACATGCAGGAGATGGTCGGTCAGCGCGAGGTCTACGCCCGGCTGGAGATCGCCGTCGACGCAGCCGGCAAGCGCGACGAGCCGCTCGGGCATATCCTATTCGACGGCCCGCCGGGCTTGGGCAAAACGACGTTCGCCACGTGCATTCCCCGCGACCTGGGGGTGAGCTTCCAGGTCGCCAGCGGCGCTACGCTGGCCGCGCCGAAGGACCTCATCCCCTACCTGACCAACGTCGACGAGCGCAGCGTGCTGTTTATCGACGAGATTCACCGCATGCCGAAGGGGGTCGAGGAGTTCCTCTACCCGGCGATGGAGGATTTCCGCATCGACCTGACGCTTGGCGAGGGCGTCAACGCCCGGACGATCAACATGCAACTGAAACCGTTCACGTTGATCGGGGCAACGACCCGCAGCGGCTTGCTCTCGGCGCCGCTTCGCGACCGGTTCCAAATGCGCGAGCACCTCGATTTCTACACGCTCGAGGAGTTGTCGGAGATTGTCCGGCGTAATGCGGTCAAGCTCCGGGTGGAAATCGAGAGCGAGGCCGCCCGAGAAATCTCCGGCCGAAGCCGCGGCACGCCCCGCGTGGCGAACAACCGGCTTCGCTGGGTCCGCGACTATGCACAGAGCAAGGCCGACGGGCGGATCACCCTGAGGGTCGCCCGCGACGCCTTGGCCATGCAGGGGATCGATCCGTTGGGCTTGGATCGCCAGGACCGCAAGGATTTGGAGACGCTTGCGCGGGTATTCGGCGGCGGGCCGGCGGGCGTCGAGGCGATCGCCCACACCATGAACCTCGCCACCGACACGCTGATCGACGAGGTCGAGCCCTACGTGCTGCGAAGCGAGCTTGTGGTACGCACCCCCCGGGGGCGGACGATGACCCCGGCGGCGTTCGAGCACCTTGGGTTGAGCGAGTCGGCCTCAGCAACGAAAGAAGGGCAACAGAAGTTGTTCGAGTAGCCGCGAATGGCGGTTTTTCGAGTTTTCACAGTGGCGGGGGTTGTCTGCCCGTCGGATTCATGTAAGATTGACTACCTGCAAGGAGTTTTCTTCCCCCGTAACGTTGAAGGAGAAACGTTATGCGTGCCACCGCTCCCGGGTGTGAGTTCGAGGTGGAGCGCGGACCGGACTGGCTCCTGGTGAGGATCACAGGTCTGGACGATATCGTCTCGACCCCCCCTCGCCTGGCCGATGCCCTCTGGTCGCTGTTGCACCAGCATTTTACCTACCGGATCGTGCTGGAATTGGACCAGGTGGACACACTGGACAGCTACCTGATCGGCCAATTGGTCACGCTTCACAAACGTGTTGTTGAGCACGACGGTGTGATGCGGCTGTGCGGCCTCTCCGCACACAACCGACGAGTGCTGCACACGTGCCGGCTGCACGAGCATCTGCCGACGTACGACGATCGTCAGGAGGCCGTGATGGCCGGCTGTGGTCCCAGGCAGCCGCGGTAGAAGGCCGTGGCCGGTAGTCGCGGCACGTAGAAGCGCGACCAACGTTCGCGGCTTTGTGGCGCGATGGGTGGGCGTTGGTGCTGGGGCGCTATGCCCCGTTGACTTCCAGTTCGTTGGCGATTTCGTGGACGCCGTCGACGTAGCGAATGGCCTCTTGGGCCATCTGCTTCTGGTAGTAGGTGCCGACCACGCCTCGCAAGGTAACACGACCCTCGCTGGTCTCGAAGCGGAGGTTTCGCCGTGTGATATGGGGATTCTGTTCCAACGCGGTGAGGACTCGATCGTCCAACGGCATGTCAATCATCGTGATTCTCGGTTTCTCGGCAGTCGTTCAGGGAGGGCGGCGCAAGACTCTAAAACGTAGCTCACGAAAAAAGGGGACGTGGTGCGTTTTCGCGCGGGGGACCCAGCGGCGATTCCGACACCCCAAGATCGCGAAAAAGCAGCACGTCCCCTTTGGAGCGTTTGGCGACTACCCCACCATCCAGGGGGGTAGCTCTCCGGCCGGCGGGAGCTTCACGATCCACGCCTCATTGACGTGCTCCAGCGCCAGAACCTCGGCCAACGCCTCGGCCGGGGGCGTGGAATCGAGCGCCAGAATGCCGATCGCCTCGCCGCCGGGTTTCGCTCCGGGACGCCCGACCGACATCTGCGCGATGTTGATCCGGTGGGCGCCGAAGACATTGCCCACCGGGCCGATCGTGCCCGGCAGGTCTCGGTGGGCGAAGATCAACAGCGTGCCGTGCAGGTAGCTCTCCACTTCGCAATCGTCCTGCCGGACCAGTCGGGGGGAGTTGGCGCCGAAAAGCGTGCCGGCGGCGACCGACGTTTTTCGCGGCGTGACGACCTCGGCGGTAATCAAGGAACTGAAGTCGCCGATGTCGGTGCTGCGCTGTTCGATCATCTCGATGCCGCGTTCACGCATCAACACCTCGGCGTTGACGATGTTCACGTCGGTATCCATGGCCTGCTCCAGCAGCCCGGCCGCAAAGGCCGACGAGAGCAGCCGCGTGTCCTTTCGGGCAACTTCGCCGTTGTAGCTCAGCCGGCAGGTCGTCGGCGGACAGTGATCCAACTGCGCCAACAACAGTCCCAATCGGTACGCCACGTTCAGATACCCGCGCAACTCCTCCAAGGTTTTCCGGTCCAACGGCGACATGTTAACCGACTGCTTGATCGCGCCGGTGGTGAAGAAATCGATCAGCAACTCGGCCGCCTCAACCGCCACGTTCGTTTGCGCCTCTTCGGTGCTGGCGCCGAGGTGCGGCGTGCACAGCACCCCGGGCATACCGAACAACGGGCTTTCGGTGCACGGTTCGCTAGGATAGACGTCCAACGCCACGCCGCCGATCTGCCCGCTACGGAGCCCCTCGGCCAACGCCTCCTCGTCGTAGATGCCGCCGCGGGCGCAGTTGATCAGCCGCACACCCTTCTTCATCATTCGCACCTCTTTGGCGCCGACGAGGTTTCGCGTTTCGTCGTTCAGCGGCGTGTGGACGGTGAGGTAGTCGACCAGCGGGAACAACGCCTGCGCTGAGTCGCACGTCTCGATGCCCAGCTCCTTCGCACGGGTGGCGGGGAGGAAGGGATCGTACCCGAGCACGCGCATATCCAAGGCGAGCGCCCGGGTGGCCACCGCCTGCCCGATGCGACCCAGGCCGACGATGCCCAGTGTCTTGCCGGCGAGTTGCGTGCCCATGAACTTCTTGCGGTCCCAGCGTCCTTCCCGGAGGCTCTGATAGGCCGGGGCGACGTTGCGCGACATGCCCAACATCAGCGCGATGGTGTGTTCGGCCGTGGAAATAGTATTCCCGCCGGGTGTGTTCATCACGACGATGCCGAGCCGGGTGGCGGCCTGCTTGTCGATGTTGTCGGTGCCGACGCCTGCCCGCGCGATCGCCCGAAGCCGCCGGTTCCCTTCCAGGACGTCGGCGGTGATTTTGACGCCGCTTCGACAGATGGCCCCGTCGAACTGCAACAGGGCCTCGCGCAGCTCCTCGCCCTTGAGTCCCGTGCGGACCTCGTGCTCGATGTTCCCGGCCGACGCCAACAGGTCGAGCCCGTTCTGGGATAGGTTGTCTAGGACAATGATCTTCGCCATGGTTTCTATTGCCGTACAGGTTGGAAGTGTGATACGGATTGCTACCGCTCCAATTCAAGCGATCCGAGATCCCTTTTCGCATGAACAATCGCGTGCACTAGGACATGATCGGTTCGTACTTCGTAGAGGATGCGGTAATTCTGAAGGAGCCGTTCTCGAATTCCGTATTCTGCGAACTCGGGAACAACGGCTCCAAGTTCGGGATATCTCTGCAGACTGTCGACGGTGTCGATTATTCGTTGGACAAAACGCGCAGCGTAATACTCGGAATCCCGGGCGATATAGTCACGGATGGATTCCAGGTCCAAGATAGCCGGATCGGTCCACACAATGGTCATTGGGAAGAAAACCGCTTTCTCACTTCCTCATGCGTTGCTACTTTGCCGGCCTCCGCAGCTTCGAGTGACGCTTCGATCTTCATCTGGACGTAGAACTCATACATGATGTCATCCCACGTTGCGTTATCCGGGATCTTCTCGATCAGTTTCTTCGCCTCCTCTTTCGCCACAGGCATCGGTCTGTCCTTTCCTAATAGTCTGTTACATGCAGTTTTGCGTGCCTCGCCCTCGCCACGGCGGCGTGATTGGAACCGGCCGTTCAGCCGCCCGTACGGCGGCGCGATCTCTGTTCCATTCTACGCCCCAAGCGGCGGCTTGACGATATGCGGAGGAAGAAGAAAACAGCGCAGCGCAGTGGCCGGCCGCGGTTCTACCGCAGCGAGGCAGATGCCTGGCCCACCAACCGGGTGCCGCCGATAGGCGCCGTGGTCGAAGTCGTCGGGCCGAGCCGCGATTGCAGCGCGGCGATCCGCGTGGCCAGTTGTGGCTGGAAGCGATCATAGGTATAGGACCGCTGGTAGTTGGCCAGCGCCTGGGCGTGCTCGCCCATCTCCTCGCGGATCTTCCCCAACGCCGCCAACGCCCGGGAATTGCTCGAATCGACCGCCAGGGCCTCGATCAGGTGCTGCTTGGCGGCTTTCTTGTCGCCGAACTCGTCGAAGAGCCGGGCCAGCTCGATCTTCGCGTCGGCCGAGTCCGGCTGGCGATCGACCCAACCCTCCAGCAGCCGGAATGCCTCGTCGTTGCGGTGCTGCTCGGCCAGCAACACGGCCAAGCCGCGATAGCAGTCGCTGTGGTTGGGTTGGCGGTCGAGGCACTGGTTGTAGTAGTTCTCGGCCTGGACGAGGTCCGTTTGCCGATTCTCCTTCATCCCGAGGCTGTGGTAGGTGGCCGCCAGATTGTAGTAGCCGTCCGGATTTGCCGGATCGGCGTAGGCGGCCTCCTGGAATTGGCGCATCGCTTCGTGAAATCGAGCCTGCTGATACAGCCGCACGCCCTCGGCGTTCCGTGCGGAGGCCGAGAAGTTGTTGCA
>JAUWWA010000428.1 GCA_030617125.1 Pirellulales bacterium
CCTGGTCGCCGTCTTGGAGTTCGTCGAGGATTTGCGAGGCGGCCCGCCTGGCCGTTTCGAAGCGGACGCGATCGTGGTCGTCGAGCGCCATGCTGGCGGAGTTATCGAGGATGACGGCGACGGCGGATTCGGCGCCTCCGCCCCATAGTGCGGCGAGATTCGTGATCGTCGGCCTGGCCCGTCCGACGGCGATCAGCATCAGCACGACCATGCGCAACAGCAGGAGCAGCCAGTCGTGCACGCGCTTTCGCCGACGCGTCTTCCGCACGCATGCGCGCAGAAACCGCAACGTGCCGAACGGCAACTCTTTCGCCTTCTGGCGATTGATCAAGTGCAACACGACCGGAATGGCTGCGGCCAGTGCGGCGATCAGAAACAGCGGTGCGGCGAAGGTCATAACGTACTATGGCTTATGGCGCTTGGCGATATATTGCGAAAGCATGAAATCGTACGGCACCGAGGTATCGGTCATCACGTAGTCGATCCGGGCCTCGGCACACGCGCGGCGATAGGTCTCGATGAACGCCTCGACCTGTTCGACGTACGCGTCGCGCACGTAAGCCGGGTCGACCTGCAGCCGCTCGTTCGTCTCCAGGTCGCGAAACGCGATCACGTCGCGGAACGGAAACTCAATCTCCGCCTTGTCCAACACGTGGAACAGGATCACTTCGTGGCGCCGGTGTCGGAAATGGTGCAACGCGCGGAGCACCTCGTCCGGATCGTCGTACAGGTCGCTTATGAGCACGATCAACTGGCGCCGCTTAAACCGGTTGGCCAGCCGGTGCAAGGTCTCGGCCACATCGGTCCGCTCGCCGGGCGTGATCGCCTCCAAGTGCCGCATCATCTCGTTGAAGTGCCGCGGCGAGCTGCGCTCCGGCATGTCGAGCCGGATTTGCGTATCGAACGTCGTCAACCCCACGGCGTCCTGCTGCCGGGTCATCAGGTACGAGAGGACCGCCGTCAGATACGAGGCGTACTGGAGCTTCGTCAACTTCCCGTCGTGGCTGTAGCCCATCGAACCGCTGGTGTCCAGCAGGATTCGAACCCGCATGTTGGTTTCTTCCTCGTACTGTTTCACATATAGCCGGTCGGTGCGGCCGAGCATGCGATAATCGAGATGTTTGGGGTCGTCGCCGACGGTGTACTTGCGATGCTCGGCGAACTCGGCGCTGAATCCCTTGTACGGGCTGGAATGCAACCCGGCGATGAATCCCTCGACGACGCCGCGGGCGACTACCGAGAGGTTCGCCACCCGGGCCAACGCCTGGGGTTCGAGGTATTGATATCCGGTTCGGGGGCTCATTGCCGTGGACTGCTTTCTTGAAGGAAAAAAGGGCTCACCTTAGCTGGAATCTCCTGCGAAGGATCCACTCGGTGCTCAGCGCGCCGACGAAGAGTATCCAGAACAGCCGCGGCCAGTAGAGCCGCCGCTCGATGGGCACTCGCTTCCGGCGCAGGCTGCGGTCGAGCTGTTCGACGAGGTAATCGGCCGTGGTGATGTGGACGTACCGGCCGCCGCTGCTCGCGGCGACTCGCTTCAGCAATTTGTCATTGAGGTCGAGCTGCTCGAACTCCATGTTGGGCCGGCCGACTTCCACGGCCAACTCGTCGGTCGAGAGGGTCGTCTCGCCGAGCCGGGCTTCGATCACCAGCCGGTAGCTGCCGGACGTTTGCGGCTCGAACGTGCCGCTGTAGTGCCCGCTCGGACCGGGGACGGCCGACAACATGACCTGGTCGGGGCGGCCTGCGGGGCCTCGGATCTTCGCCACGACCTTGGCGTCGCGGGCGCCTTCGCCTTCGGTATTGCGAACCACGGCCGAAATGACCATCGGCTCTTCGGGCTCGTAGTACCCCTTATCGGTGTTGCCGACGATGCCGGCGCCGACCTTGATGGCCGCTTCGCGTCCGGCCAGCCAGCGGACCGTTTGCCCCCAGAACCGCAGGAAAGGCGACTGCCGGTCCATCGCCCGAGGACCCTGCTGCCACTTGCGCGTCGTGTCGCCGCAGAACACGGCGGTTCGACCGCGATCGAGCGGTCGCACGGCCAGCACGGGCATCGGGCTCGATCCGGCAGGCGACAGCGCCCCGGGCAGTGTCGCCAGTACGGTAGCGCCCGGCCGGGCAGCTTCCACCCGCGTGCAGCCGTCCAGCGGCGGCAACCCGGCGACCTCCGCCGTGCCTTGCTGCGTGGGGAAGAAACTGCCGATCCCGGCGAGGATGGGGTGGCGAATTCCCTCGGGCGTAAGCACGGGCAAAAATGGCTCGGTGACTTGGCCGATTTGTCGGCTACCCAGCCGCACGGGCAGGCTTTCGCCGATGGACGTGCCGGCCCAGCCGCCGGGCCCCAGGCTGTGATAGCCGCCGAGCATTATCAGCCCGGCCCCCTTGCGGAGGCGATCGACGAACAGTTCCTGCTGCCGCGGCCGGATGTACGAGGCGTCGAGATCGCCGAGGATAAACACGTCGAACTGATCGATCGTCGCCGCGTCGGCGGGAATGCCGTCGAGCGTAAGATCGGGGATGTTCGTCCGCTTGATGAAGAAGTTCGGCCGCGTCTGCACCAAGGCGTAGAACTCGAGGTCGGGGTCCTTGGCCAGAAACCGCTGCACCAGCGCGCCGTATTCCGCGCGAATCGTCCCTTCAACGTACAACACGCGGATGCCGGGCTCGACCACCAGCGCCACGGTCGACCGCCGGTTGTTTTCCTCGATCTTTTCGTTGGCCACGGCGGGCACGCGAATCGCATAGGTCCGGCGGCCCTTGGTCGTGGGCCGC
>JAUWWA010000274.1 GCA_030617125.1 Pirellulales bacterium
CGCCTCATCGGAGTGCCCGGCGTCGATTCGAAGCCGAGCGAGGACGTACGTGGCCAACTGGTGCTTGGGATGCAGCTTCAACGCGTGCCGGGCTGCTTCGAGTGCTTCTTGCTTCGCGGTGCGCCGGAGATAGGCGTACGCCAGTTCGGCGGCCGCGTCGGCGTCGTTCGGGCGATCGCGTCGTGCCTGCAAGAGCTTCGCGAAATCCGTCCGCGAGGGATGTTTCAACGCCGGCATGGCGGCGACGAGCTTTTTCAAGTAACCGACATACTCCTGCTCGAACTGGCGCGGCGAGATGCCCAGCGTCCGGCGGATTGCCTCGTTGGTGGTCAGGCCCTCAGCGTACGCGGCCAGCAATCTCCGCTGGGCGCCGCTGCCGAACCGCGAGAGCATGAACTCGACGTAAAGCTCCGCCTGACAATAGGCCATCTGCCACTCGCTGCTGTCTTGGGGCCGCGTGAAACCGAAGTTGATCGTCTGGAGGTTGAACAGTTTTCCCTCGGGTACGCGCTGCAAGAGCAATTCATCCCACGGCAGCGGGCGCGGGCGGTCTTCGCAATAAACGGCCAGGCCCTCGGTGTACCAGTGCGGGATGTTGAAATCGGTTTGCTGCAAGGTGACGACGTGAACGAGCTCGTGCTTGAGCACTCTGGCCCAGTTGAATCGCCGCCGTACCCCGGGGTGGTTGGGCGAAACCATGGCGACCATGTGCCCGGTGCTGGCGGCGACGGTTCCCAGGTAGGGCAGCCCGATCAACCGCGTGCTGAACCACTCCTGGCCGTCGTGCCCTTTCGCTCGATTGAAGACCTCCAAGAGCGGCTTGCCCGGCGGCCGGTAGCCGAACTGCCGGCACAGTTCAGGATAGATCGCATCGAGTTGCTTTGCGGCGTACCGGGCCCAAATCGCGTCGCGCCGGCCGTCGTACTTGACGACGACGTGCTCCGTTTCGAGCGTCTTCATCGAGTCCAACACCTCCAACACGTTCAGCGTGTTGTACACGCGAACGTTGAACGGATCGGCCTCGAACGCTTCGTTGAGCCATTTCGTTGCGTCGGCTTCTTCACCGGTTCGCATGTGAAGCAGCCCGAGGTGCGATCTCGGTCCGAGCCGCCGCGGCATGATCTCGAACGCCTTGCGGAAGAAGCGGATCGCCTCGGCCTGCTTGTTGCGATCTTCTAAAGCCAGCGCCAGGGCAAAATAGAAATCACCGGCGTGGGGGTTCCGTCGGGTGACCTCGTCGACGAGCCGGGTGAAGCGAGTGGATCCGGCCGGCTTGCCCAATCCATCCAGCAGCACGTAGCAGGCAGCCATCCGGCCCAACGTCTCCTCGCTCACCGGGTTCAGCGGCAGAGCCATTTTCCGGAGGAGCCGGAGCGTTGCTCGCGGCTGGAAGTTGGCCCAGACCAAATCGGCCTTGGCGCGCCATGCGGAGAGCAAGCGGGGATTGATTTCGAGTGCCCGGTCGATCGAGGCGACAGCCTGTTCGATGTCGCGATCCGCCACGGCCAATCGGGCATTGGCGACGTGGACTTCCGCGGCGTTGGGGTTGAGTTCCAGCGCGGCTTGAAACTCCCTGGCGGCGTCGGCCCGGTTGTGCTTGTCGAGGAACAGCCGCCCAGCTTCGTAGTGGGCGGGCCAATAGCCGGGCTCCAGCTTCAGCGCCGCCGGATACAAATCGTTCACCAACGCGTGATACTGCCCGGCCGTGCGGTTCCATGCGGCGTATCGCCCGGCCGCCAGACCGATCCAGCGGAGCGATTCGGCACGCTTGATATCGTGATTGTTGTAGTAAGAGATCAGTTCGTCATACCCGCGATGGGCTTCGTCGAGCCGGCCAGCCGTGCGTTGCAGTTCCGCGCGGATCCACCGTGCCAGTGGTTGGTGTTCGTCAAGTTTGAGGGCCTTGGCACATCGTGTTTTGGCCTCTGGATAGTCGCCCCGCTGGAAGGCGAGCCGGGCCAGTTCGGCGTGCAGTTCGGCATGATCGCCGGCGCCCGCCGAGAGCGTCTTCACGGCCTCGTCCGTCCTCCCTTGGGCGGCAAGGCACCGGGCGAGCCCCAGTGCGGCGGCGGGGGTTTTTGCAGCCGCTGGCGTGTAGCTTTCCGCCGCTTCGGCGTACCTGCCCCCCAAGAGCAGATGCCGGGCTTTCGACAGATCCCCCTCCTCCCCGATGCCGATCGCCGGCGTTGCGAGCACGCAGAACAAACAGAATATGAAGATACATTTCATCGCTACCCGTACGTTATCGCGCGGTGCCGGTTTCATCAAGCCGCCGGCCCCCTTTGACGGTTCGCACCCACGACGATAATATGCTTCATACTCGTGCTCCCAATCCCCAATCCCTGATCATGAAACCCGAAATCTCCTACGACGACATCGTGCTGTTGCGGCCCGACCGCGAGTGCCAAAGCGGGGCGCCGATCAAGTAGCCGACGGATCGGACGTCAGTAATGCCGCCGACTTCTCTTGCTCCCGCTCGAGGTACGCGCGCCCGAGCCGGATGCCCATGTGGTCCCATGGCAGTCGAGCATCGACGGCATATGATTGGTGCAGCGTCGCCTCGACGTCGACGCCGGTATCGGCCAAAGCCCGCCACCACAACTCGGGTCGAAACTGCTCGCGCCAGGCGTCGAATCGGGCGCCGCGACGCCACGCCAACTCGATCGCCTCGCCCACGCGGCGATCGCCTCGGCAGAGCACGCCCTCCAGCAGGCTGCTCTCGACGTCGTGACATCGCAACTGCACGCTCCGTAAACGCTTCTTCCGGTGGAGATGCTCGCGGGCCTCTTGAAAATATTCGCGACGGCGCATGGCGTTCCACTGGTACGGCGTCTGCGGCTTGGGGACGAAGTTCGACACGTTGGCGACCACGGTCGGGTACCGGCCGTGGACCTTCTTGCCCAACCGTGCGATCGCTTCGGACATCTCGATGATCCCGTCGAGATCCGCCTCGCCTTCGCCGGGCAGCCCGCACAGGAAATAGAGCTTCACCCGCGAAAAACCGTTCTCGAACGCCTGGCGACAGCCCTCGTAAAGGTCCTCGTTGGTGATTCGCTTGCCGATCTGCCGGCGCATGTCGTCCCGGGCGACCTCCGGGGCCAGTGTCAATCCGCTGCGCCGCTCGGTCGTAAGCACGCCGGCCAGCGTGCGCCATTGCTCGTTGATCCGCAAACTCGGCACGGCGATGTTCACGCCCAACGGCCGGAAAATCTCATGCAATCGCCGCATCAACTCGTCGAAGTGGGGGTAATCGCTGGTCGAAAGCGACAGGAGCGAGATTTCGTTGTAGCCGGTGTTGCGATACGACTCGACGGCCGCCTGCACGATCGTCTCGACCTGCCGCCATCGTACCGGCCGCTTGGCCGTCGTGCTCTGGCAGACCCGGCACCGGTAGGGACAACCACGCATAATCTCCAGGGCGATCCGGTCCTGCACGCATTCGACGTACGGCACGACCGGCGCGGTCGGCAGCGGTATCGCGTCCAGATCGGCAACCACCGCCGGCTCGATCGACTCGGGCACATCGTCGCGCGTGCGCCGAACCGACGCCGGCCGGCCATCGGGCCCGACCTGCGGCCGGTAGAATCGTGGCACGTACACGTGCGGCAATCGCGCGGCCATCGCGGCCAACATCGACGCGCGATCTGTGCCGCGTTGTTTCATTCGCAGCCACTCGTCGCACACTTGCGGCAGGCTCTCCTCGCCGTCGCCGAGGACGAACAGGTCGATGAACCGGGCCATGGGTTCGGGGTTCGCCGCGCCCGGGCCGCCGGCGACCACCAAAGGATGCTCCGACGTTCGTTCGTCCGCCCGTAGCGGGATGCCGGCCAGGTCGAGCATGGTCAGCACGTTGGCGGCACACAGGTCGTATTGCAGGGTGAAGCCGAGCACGTCGAACTCGGCCAGCGGCGTGAACGTTTCGAGGCTGAAAAGCGGCAGTCCGTTTTCACGAAGCAGCGATTCCATATCGCTCATCGGCGCAAAGACCCGCTCGCAGGCCCAGTCGTTGCGGCGATTCATCACGGCATAGAGC
>JAUWWA010000072.1 GCA_030617125.1 Pirellulales bacterium
CCGGATTCCTCAATGAGTAGGGTGGACTCCCGCATACATCATGCTCGTGCGTCACACATAGGGCAGTTCACCTTTGGAGGCCCTCGACAGCCCCGTGAGCACATTGGCAATCGCTTGCGCGACGGCCTCGAAGTATCGGTGTCCCTTTTCGGCCGAGGCGCCGGCTGGGTTTCCGCTGCCGGTGTCCGGATGCGATTTCGACCAGGGCCGGGGCGTCCACACCTCCGGTTGGTTGAGTTCCTCGATCTGAAACGGCACGCGCCGGCCCTCGCCCGCCTGCTCTAACCGGACCAACTCCGGACACAGATGAAGCAGCAGGCTGGTTTCCATCCGGCCGCTGTGATCGCCGGGCTCGTCGCCAAAGAGGTCCGCCAGCATGTCCGGGCGGACCAGGTAAGTCACCACGATGAGCACGTCGTATCGGCTTTGAAGGTCGCGGACCAACGGCTTGAACTCGTTCCCGCCGTGCCAGTTGACGATCACCAGCCGATCGATCCCCTGCCTGGTCAGCGAACGAACCACGTCGCCGAGGATCGCCGCGGCGGTCGCAGTCGTAATGCTGATGGTGGCTACCTGGTCCAGGTGTTGTTCATTGTTGCCGAACGGTATCGCCGGCAGCACGATGGGCTTCGCCCCATTAGCGTGCGCGATCGCGGCGGCGCACCGGGCGATTGCGGCCGCTTGAATCGTGTCGGCGCCGTGCGGCAGGTGATGGCCGTGCGCCTCGGCCGCTCCCCACGGCAGCACCGCCACGTTCGGCCGATAGTCGAGCAATTGCCGGTAGTTGGCCTCGCGCAACAGGTACGGCCGGGGCGGTCGATCCTCACAGTGGTCATCCATGGTTGTGTCATTCTCCAAGGAACAGCGGGTGGATGTGCCGCCGGTAAAGGTTCTCGGTGACGTTCTCGGCGATCACGTCGGCATGCTTCTCCAAGGCGCCGAGGAACCGCGCGCCCATCTCGGCGGCTACCTTATAGCCGACGTGCAACAGTTGGCGGAAACTCGGGTTGTACGTTTCACAAGAGGGATCGTGGCGCAGCGCGGCGGCAAACGTCGGGCCGTCCCACACGTCGACCACCTCGGCCGGCGGCAGCGCGCCCGGATCGATGTCGATCACCGTGGCGTACGGCTTGCAAAGCTCGTCGAAGCGCCCCAACGCGCTGCGATACACCTCCTTGGCAATCTCCAGAGGTTCGCTGCCCGAAAGGGCCAGTCCAATCAGCTCCTCGAGCCAGGTGGTGCCGGCCGTTTTCAGGTGCACGCCGGCATTGAACTTCGCCATCGCCTCGCGCATGGGGCCGTAAATGGCGAACTTGTCGCTGCCGGAATGCACACTCAGCTTCAGGTTCTCCGGCAGGCCGAACCGGTCGATGGCAAAGCCGATTACGGCGAGGTCCTGCTCGAACTCCTTGGCGAACTGCGCCACGTCACCGACGTAGTCCACGCCCTTGTTGAACCGCCCGGTGAACCGCGGAGCGATCGTTTGGGCCGGAATCCCTTCCTCGGCAATCGCCGCAAGGATCAACAACAGCTCCAGCGGCGTCTGCGGCTCGCCGGTTTCGTCCATCGACACTTCGACCACAAACGAATCGCTCCCCTTGATCTCCGCCACGTGCCGGTAGATCCGGCCGGATTGGCGGACGGCCAGCAGGAACTTCCGCGCCGCCGTGGTGATCGTCTGCTCGGAAATCTCCAGCGGCGCGTCGAGGCCGTGAATCTCCAGGCGCCCGGCGTAGGCGCGATGTTTCCGGACGAACTCGGCCACCGCCTCTTCGGGCGCCGGGTGCGCAATGAAGTCAGCCACGTCGAGCGTGAAGAAATCGCTGGCGGCGATGAAGTCGTCGACCGTGTTGAGTCCGACATGGTCGGCATCGACGAAGTAAGGGCCGTTCCAACCGCGGGCGGCCACGGCGTCGTCCGCCTCGATGCGCACGTCGCCGGGAGCGCTGCCGACGATCACGTGCTCGCGGTGGGACTTGTTCCACACGGGGGCCACGGCGACGCCTTGCCGGTTCGCCTCGATCGCCGCGTCGAGTTGCGCAACGCCCTGATGGGCGAACCGGTCGCCGATTCCGACGGAGTATTTTGGAAGTCTCATTCGGTTGGTCTCTCCGGTTATTGAGCCGCCAACGGCCGGCTCACAGTACCGCGTCATAGTACCGCGGACCCCCGCCGGCGGGCGACAGTCCGATAAAGGGTCAGGACGTTTTCGATGGGAGTGTCGGGCTGAATGTGGTGGCAGGGTGCGAGGATAAACCCGCCCCCGTGGCCCACCTCATCTATCAGGTGTGTAACCTCTTGTTCGATTTCGGCCGCGGTAGCGCGTTGCAGCCAGCCCTGCACGTCGACCGCCCCGTGCAGCGCGATCTGCCCGGCAAACTCGGCCTTCAATTCATAGGGGTTCATGCCGGCTGCCTGTGGCTGGATCGTCTGCAGCGAGTCCATCCCGCACTCGACAAACCGCGGTATCAAGGCACGGCTCGACCCACAACAGTGATGGGTGACTTTGGCGCCGTAGGAGTGAACCAGGTCGAAAAGCTCTTTCTTCTTTTGGGCGAACAGACGATCGAACGTTGCCGGCGAGATAAGCGGTCCGCGCTGACTGCCGAAGTCGTCGCCGCAGAGCACCAAATCGATCCGCCCGCCGGCGGCATCGAGAATCCGCTCGACGTAGCCCAAGTAGAACCGGTGCCGCTTCTCCATAATGTACAGGTAAACCGAGTCTTCCAGGCCAATGTCGAGGAACACCTGTTCGACTCCCCGGCCAAAAGCGACGCCGTTGATGAAGTCCTGAACGTGAAAGTCGCCCGCGGCGATCGCGGCGTCGCCGTACGCCTCGCACATGGCGGGGATGGCGTCGTAATCGAACCATTCCGGGACGGGCCAATTGAACTGCTCGGCTTCCTCGACGGTCTTCCAGCCGGCATAGGGCGCCCCGACCGGTTCTGCGTACTCGCCGTATTCGTTGGGCATGGGTCTGCGGCGGATGCCCCAGATGTTCATCGTCGAGCCGTCGTCGAACGTGGCCAGCGGCGGGCCGGTGTACGGTGGGTTGACGTAGCGGATGTCGGTCCCCAGGCGCTCTGCGACGACATTGCCGCCCGTAATGCCGGACGTGCCGCCCATCGAGGCGCCTCCATCGCCGTCGACCGTGATGCCGAAATGTTCAACGAGCGCCTGATGGATCTCCGGCGTCGCAAAGTAATCACACGGCGTATGATCGGGCTGGCTGTGTGCCAGCGCGGCCTGAACACGTTCGCGCGGGGTCATGAACAATTCCTCCATATTCTCAGTATAGTAACTCTTTATGCCCCCAGGGAGACCAGCAAGGTCATCAGCAGCAGGATTCCGGCGACAGCCAGCACCGCCAGGAAAAATCCAACCCCGTCCTCTGTACCTTGTGGCTGTACAGCACGATGACCATCAGCGACAGCGCCAGGATGTAGCACCACGTGAAATCGACGTTCTGCGGCAATCCGAACACGTTTTGCTACTCCGGCGCAATCTGCAATGAATCGAGATGTTGACCTCAATTTCCAACTTGCCATGAACCCGTATCCGATCCGAGCCCACGAAGAGCACCATCCTAGCAAGGTGGATTCCCGCTGTCTACAGTCTGGACAGGTTTTCCCGCATGGGTGCCGAATTCCGTGGTCCATTCCATTCAGGTCGCCTCGCCCGTTGAAAACAACTCCCCTGTCGTACTGGCCATCGGGCCGCGATGCTCAATACGGGCCTGTTACTTGATGGAGAATTTGTACATCGTCGTCGTTGAATACTTCTCGTCCGGCTTGACGATCGTAGACGGGAAGTTCGGCTTACTGGGGGAGTCGGGGAAGTGCTGAGTTTCCAGGCAGAGGCCGTAGCGATGTTCGTAGACCTTGCTCGCCTTGCCGACAAGACTCCCGTCGAGAAAGTTACCGCAGTAGAGTTGAATGCCCGGCTCGGTGGTGAAGACCTCCATCATTCGGCCGCTGCTCGGCTCATAGACCCTGGCGGCCAGCGACATTTCACGGCCTCGCTTGTTGAGCACCCAGTTGTGATCGTAGCCGCCGCCAAAGCAGAGCTGTTCGTCGTCGCGGTTGATGCGGGCGCCGATGGCGGTCGGCTTGCGAAAATCCATCGGCGTACCGGTCACCGAGCGGAGTTCGCCGGTGGGGATCAGGCCTTCGTCGACCGGAGTGAATCGATCGGCGTTGATCATCAATTCGTGGCCCAGGATATCGCCGGCACCTTGCCCCGCAAGATTGAAGTAGGAATGGTTCGTGAGGTTGACCGGCGTAGGCTTGTCGGTGGTGGCCTCGTAGTGAATGACCAATTCATTGTCGTCCGTAAGAACATAGCGGACCGTCACGGCAAGGTTGCCCTGGTAGCCTTCCTCGCCGTCCTTGCTCAGATAGGTGAGCACCAGTGTCGGGTCCTTGCCGGCGAGGCTTCCCTTGGCTTGCCAGACGGCCTTATCAAAGCCCTTTATCCCACCGTGCAGATGATTGTCGTTGTCGTTTTGGGCAAGTGTGTATTCTTTCCCATCCAGTGTGAAACGTCCCTTGCCGATGCGATTCCCGTACCGACCGATGATCGAGCCGAAATAAGGGCTGTCGGCCAGATACCCATCAAGCGACTCGTATCCCAGCACCACGTCGGCCGGGCGGCCTTGACGGTCGGGCACGATTAGCGTCACCACCGTGCCGCCGTAGTTCGTGATGGCGGCCTGCATGGCGTTGGAATTGGTCAAGGTGTAGAGGTCAACCGGGACACCGTCGGTGGTTCTGCCAAACGGCTTCCTCGCGAGGCCCCGCTCCGGCAATGCGCTGATGTTCATAGGACTGATTCAGAGTATAACGTCGGACACGTATTCCTCAACATACCCGCATTCACCGCGGACGAAGGGGTCTACTGCTGCCTGCGTTACGTGGCTGACTGGAATGGATATGAGGATTCCCAATTCGAGTTCATCTGAGTCTCGCATCTTACGGTACGGCTGTTTCCGGGCGAGAGTCCTATTGGGGCACTCCCGCGTTGGTCTCGAACAGCTTGTCGACGCTCATCATGGGGCCGAAAACCACGCGCTGCTCGAGCGACTGCGAAGCCTTGATGAATCCGAGAATAACGTAGTTGCCGCGGCCGAAGTCGACGTCGCTGCGCCCGGCAGGGAAAGGATGCGCACTAACGTCGATCCGGGGAAAGTCGTCGACCAGCACTGCCCTGCTCAGGACTACTTCCCATTCCCACTCGGGCGGCTTGGCGTAGCGGGGATTCTCCCCGCGGAGGAACCCGACCAGGATGGTGGCCGGCTCGGGCAGCTCAAATTCCACGCGCACGCCATCCCGCTTGCCCGCGCCGTAGGAAATCCGGATGCCCTGCAATCCCCGCAGTTCCGCGGCCACGTCCTTGATCACGTGGCCTCGGTCGGTAAACAGCTTGGCGCCCGGCTTGACCTCGAACGTCTCACAGTTCGGGCTGAGCAGCTTCACCGGCGCCGGCGGCAACGGCTTGTGCTCAGCGCCCGCTGTGGCCGGCACCGTGGCCGCCTTGAGTGAGGCCAGGTTGCGTTTGAAATTGGCCACTTCCTGTTCATACGCAGGCAGGCAATCGCGCCAATGCTTGTACGGTCGCTGCATGCTTGGCTGGAACGGAATCTTGCGCCCGGGCCAGTGCAGCGCACAGGCCGCGCGATAGGTTGGATTGGTTAGCTCGACGAGCCGGCGGTAATGGCGCAGCCCTTCGTCGAGGAACGGTACGGCCCGGTCCAACTGGGCCACGTCGCGGCTGTGCTTGTAGAGCAACACGTGCATCGCCGCCCGGGCCTTGGCGCCGTAGCAGCGCGAAAGGACTTCGATGCAGTGCATGTCGTTCGCCAAGCGATCGAACTCCTCGCGGTTCTTGCGCACGTGCGGCCGCGCTGCTTCGACGGCGGCAACCGCCCGGGCGGCGTGTCGCTCGGCCATTTCGGCCACCTGTGGCGGCGTCTCGCCATGATGCTCCTGCGCGTTCCACTCGCGCTCGGCCCACTCCTCCAAGCGCTCGCCTTCTGGGGCGTACCACGCGGAAAGTCGTGGTGAGAGCCCGTAGCGCTGCGGATTGACCAGTTGGGTCATCAGCATTCCCAGGGCGAAGCACTGGCGTCCGCCGGCGGTAATGCCGAAGCGTCCCAAGAGCATGCCCTGGCACGGTCCGGCCGCCTGGTAGGCGTCGAGGATCTTTTCGGCGGCCCGGCGTGTTCCGTACTTGTCGACCAGCCGGCCGACCCAATGCTCCCGTTCGGCTCGGTGATCACGATCCGGGTTCCAGGCGTAGCGGGCCCAGGCGGCGAACCAGATCCAGTCGCGGTCGATTTGCAGCAGCGGCGGCTCGACCTTGTCGGCGGTGATGGGCCACTCCCAGGTCCGCAGCGGATAGAGATGCAACCCGATCGCGCCCATCTTCCGGGCGTTCTGCATGCACGTTTGCACGAAGCTGGGCGACCCCCACCGGAACGGCTCGAGATTGGCCAACTGCTGAACGTTGATCATGTTGCCCTTTCCGAGCTTGGCCAACAACTTCTGAATACGTGGATCCTCACCCCGCGGGTTGTTCGACAGAAGCCCCTCGCTCGTCCACTTGCGCATCGTGTAGATGTTGTCGTAGAGCTTGCGCGCCGCCGGCAGCACCTCTTTGAACGGTGTGGAGTGGTGTCGCAGGATGATCGGCGGCTCCTCGGTAAGTCCGAGCTGCTTCATGCCGTCCTTCACGCCGGGAATGATCACTTGGCACATCCAATCCTTGTCGTACCGGTTGCTCAGGGGTTCACCCAGGCACAGCATCACACCGACGTTCGGGTAATGGCGCACGAACTCGCTGACGCAATACCGCATGTACTGTTTACTGATCTCCGCCGGACGCGACTGGTGGAACGGGACCTTGTGTGCGCGGGCCAGAGGATGCGAAATGTGGACGTTGTAGAAATTCTGAACAACCCAGATGCCCCTACGATCAGCTTCCCGAGTGAGCCAGCCGAACATCTCGATGTTTTTCGTAAGCTGCTCCTGGGAAACCTCCCGTGCCTCCGGATACTTGGGCAACTCAAGCAACGACGTGAACGGATGGCCGTTCCACAAATAGAGCGTATTCATCCGGTTCTCGACCAGAAAATCAAGATACCGCCTCCAGTGCTCCTTATCGTAGAAGAACGGGAACACCTCCTCGGTGTAGGGGAAGTCGTAAGCGGTATTGTCGTAAACCAACTCGGTCCTCTGCATTCCGATGCACGGACCGCGAAAAGTAAACACTGGGGCCTCGGTTACATTCAACTCCGTGGGCAGCGCGCCGGCCGCGCGGACGCGATCGGCCAACTCCAGGCACCCGTACAGCGTGCCCGAGTCGTCCGCGCCGGCGACCACAATCGTCCTGTCCTCGCCGCCGACCAGGACAAATCCTTCCTTGCCCGGCGGTTCTTGTCTCAGTTTCAGTTTTCCACTGCGAATCATGGTCTGTAGCACTTGGCTCTTCCGGCGATTACCCACCACGACCCGCCAGTCGGACTGCGCGGAATTTGCTTTCGTGGCTGTCGCCGGTTCGAGTCCGGCGCGCCGGAGTTCCACGGCAAGCTTGTGTGCGCCGAATCGGCGACAGCCACGAAAGCAAATTCCGCGCAGTCCGACTGGCGGGTCGTGGTGGGTAATCGCCGGAAGAGCCAAGTGCTACAGACCATGATTC
>JAUWWA010000346.1 GCA_030617125.1 Pirellulales bacterium
AGCGATTTGTTAGTGGCCTTCCGCCAGGACCAACGCGTTACCCGATACGAAACGTTCGAGGAATTGCTCGGCTACTGCCGCTACTCGGCCAACCCGGTCGGCCGGCTGGTGCTGTACCTGGGCCGATGTTACTCTGCGCAGCGCGCTGGATTGTCCGATTCGATTTGCACGGGGCTGCAACTGGCCAACTTCTGGCAGGACGTCGCCCGCGACTACCAGAAGGGCCGCATCTATCTCCCCCGGGCCGATTGTCTTCGGTTCGGCTACGACGAATCGGACTTCGCCCGGCGCGAGTGCAACGACGCCTTCCGCCGCCTGTTGGCCGAGGAGGTGGACGAGACGGAAGGGTGGTTGCGTCGCGGGCTGCCGCTGGTCGAGCAGTTGCCCGGCGAACTGCGGCTCGACGTGGCATTGTTCGCCCACGGCGGACTCGCTATCCTAGAAGCCATCCGCCGGCAGGACCATGACGTTTGGACTCGCCGGCCCGAGGTCTCAAAAATGAAGAAGCTGCGGCTGCTGTTGGGCTGTTGGCGGCGGCTGAAACGAGGAACTCCGACCGGGAGTGGACCGTGAACGTTTCACGCGATGCAATCGAGGCCAGCTACGTCGCGTGCCGACGCGTCAGCCGGCGGGCAAGGTCGAATTTCTGTGCCGCCTTCCTGCTGCTGCCGCGAGCGAAGCGTCGAGCGATGGAAGCGCTCTACGCCTTTATGCGCCATACCGACGACCTGGCCGACGATCCCGAGTCCGCCCACACCCGCCGCGGCGCGCTTGTGCAGTGGCGGACAGCTTTGGAACATGCCCTGATCGGCCGTTTCGACGACCACGAAGGCCCAAACCTCTTGCCCGCGGTGGCCGACACGATCAAACGGTTTCACATCCCGCCGGAACACTTCCACGCGGCCATCGACGGCGTGGAAATGGACCTGACCAAGCGACGCTACGAGACGTTCGACGAGCTTCGGCACTACTGCGAGCGGGTGGCCTCGGCGGTCGGGCTGGCGTGCATCCACATTTGGGAGTTCCACGGCCGGCAGGCCCTCGAATCGGCGCGAAAGTCAGGCATCGCCATGCAGCTTACCAACATCCTCCGCGACCTGTGCGAAGATGCCCGACAGAACCGCGTTTACCTGCCGCTCGAGGACCTGCGGCAGTGCGACTATTCGGTCGACGACCTGCTTGCCGGCGTGGCCGACGCCCGATTCCACCGCCTCCTGGCCATGGAAGTAGCCCGCGCCGAGCAGTTCTATTGCGAAGGCGTCCAACTGATGGATCGGCTTGAACACGACGGGCGTCGCATCTTCGGCATGATGATGGCCACGTATCGCGCGTTGCTCGAGAAGATCGCTCGCCGCCCAGACGACATCTTTCGCGGCCGTATTCGCATCAGCCGCCCCAAAAAGCTCCTGATCGCCGCCCGATGGACACTGTTGCCGCTCCCGCGCTACCCATAACCTCCCATACCAAAGAACAACTGCTTCTTCAATATGCGATATACCCAGTAGTCCTCGGGGATTTCCTCGCCGGGCAGATGGTGACTGGCACGCGGCACGCCGGCGGCGAGTTCGGCCAACGCGTCGCGACCGCTGGTGTCTTCGGCGGCTGCGCCGCGAAGGTATTCGACCAACTCCTGCGGACGCTCGAGGATCACACAGCCGCGGGTGCGGCGGTTGACGAAATCCTGGAACCCGCGAAGAAACTCACTTTGGTTGATCGTTTTGAACAGATCGCGATCGTTGTCGCGGATCGTCTGGCAGGCGAACGAGAGCGGGGGGCAGGGCTCGATGCCGCCTCCGGGCCCGATGTGAAATCCCAGCCCTAACGCCGCCGGACAAACCGCCTCACCGGCCGCGTTCCAATAGGTGTCGATCAAGATGATCGGATGCCGACGTCGAAGCTCTAGCAGGCGCCGTCGCAGCTCGATCATCTGCCCGCGCTCAACGCAATACTGCGGCGCCGGATCGGTCCCGACCGGACGGTAGACATAGTACCACAGATACATCGCCCCACGATCGATCATGGTTCGCACATAGTCGTCGGCGACGACCTCGTCGATGTTCTTGCCGGTTACCGTCGTGGCGACGCCGAAGAGGATATTTTCTTTCTTCAGCCGGGCGAGCCCGTCGGTGGCTTCCCGAAAAACGCCCCGGCCGCGGCGGTCGTCGTTGGCGGCCTCAAACCCGTCGATGCTCACCAGCGGCGTGACGTTGCCGGCGGCGCGGATCCGGCCGACGTTCTCGTTGTCGAGGAACAACCCGTTGGTGATGATCGGGAAGTAGCAATCGCGGTGGCGGCGGACGACGTTCCACAGCTTCGGATACATCATCGGCTCTCCGCCCAACAGGGTGTAGAAGTAGGACCTCTGCTTCTTACCGGCGGCGATCACGGCATCGACGTCTTCCTCGGGGAGTACACGCGGCGGGCCGTCGGCCGCGATCCAACATCCGCGGCATCGCAGATTGCAGGCGTCGGTTAGTGCCAAAAAAAGGAACGGTGGGAACAGTTCGCCCCGCCGCACGCGACGTTTGTAGGCCGCAACCGCCCGCGCCCCCTTGTACGCCCAAAGGTGTGCCGCCTTGATCGTCAGCCGCGGCGAGACTTCGGTGACGAGTCGGTAGGCGAGTTTCGCAAGCATGGCAGAGGGCAGAGGGCAATGGGCAGAGGACGGTGGTCAGAGGACGGTGGTCAGTCTTTTTCTCGGCAAACGCCCCCGCACTGCGGTGCGGGGGGTTGGCCGGTTCGCCGGCGGTTGTGATCTCGTCATTATAAAACGAAAAACGGTGGCTGAAAAGGTGTGTTTCGTCCCGTATTTTACGGGGTTTTCGCGTGTATGGGTTGCAAGGCTAACTCGATCAAAGCGGTGCAACTTTTCTCAACAATACCGGGTGAACTACCGCCTTCTCCGGTGACGAAACCACGGTAAACCACCGCCCGGTGTGCAATCGTCCATCATATCCCCCCATTCGTGGTAACCCCCGAAAACGGCCGCATTGGGGCCGTGTGGGGCGTCCGGAATCCGGGCGTATTTGGACCCATTTCGGGCGTCGAAACGTCACACCGATGACGTGGTGGATCATGGCCGGATCGGGACGTGATCGGCACGGTGTTGGGGGCATGGATCGGGTGAAAATCCACCACACCGGGGGGTGGGTATGGGGGGTGGTGCTCTCGGCTTGGTATGCTGGGGGAACGGCCAATGTGCCGGTGGTACTACTGGAGTTGGATCGGCAGCCCGTACACGAGCCGATGGGTTGCTGAGGAATTGTTTCCTTGAGGCTCAATGGAGAATGAGTCATGGACTTGAGTGAATTGCTTCGGGCATTGGAAAAGGAACTGGAGGAGGCCAGCAGAACGATCGCATCCGTTATGAAGAATGCG
>JAUWWA010000029.1 GCA_030617125.1 Pirellulales bacterium
CGTCGCCCATACGCTATGCTTGCGCAAACGGGGCACACCAATCGAACCACTTTCTCACACGTACTCTTGATGCTAGGAGAAACGCTCATGGCCAATCGGTACTTCTCACGCACACGCTCGCGCCGCTGGGCAGTAACAACGGTCCTGGCGCTCTTGGCGACCGGATGGGCGGCGCCGCGGCCGGCCGCGGCGGGTGAACTCGACAAGCTCGACACCTCGCTGAAGCTCGTCGCCGACGACGCCGCGTTCTACTGCGCGATGCTCCGCAACCGCGAGCAGTTCGAGGCGGTCGCGAAGTCTCGCGCGGTGGCGAAAATCAAGGACATGCCCGCCGTGAAGATGGCTCTGGCGCTGTGGAAACTCCAAACGATCAATCCGGAAGGCTTTCCGGCCAAGCTCAAAGCGGCCATGACCGACCCCGAGAACCGAGAAGCCGTCGAGACGCTCGCCGAGATGGTATCCGACGAGGTGTTCTTCTATGGCGACGAGAGTTTCGTCGGCGTGATGAAACTCTTTCAGGCGGTGAATTTCGCCCAGAGCTACGGCGCGATGATCCTGCAGTTGGGCGGCACGCCGGAAGACGTCGCTCCCGGCAAGATCCAGCCGATGATGATCCTCGGCGCGGTCTACGACAACCTCGACCTGCTCAACGTTCCCGGCATGGTCGTCGGGTTCAAGATCAAGGACGCCGACCGGGCGAAGCAGCAGTTGGACCGCCTCGAAGAACTCCTCACCGAGGCCCTGAAGGATGTCGAGGTGGAGGAAGTCAAGGACAGCTTCAAGCGAACCAAGGTTGACGGCCACGAGTACCTCGTCCTCTCGCTCGACGCCAAGATGCTTCCTTGGGACGAGTTCCCCATGGACAAATTTGAAGAGTATGAGCCGGACGACGGCGCCACGAAGAAGGTGATCGACCGGATCAAGCAGCAGAAGATCATCGTCGCCTTGGGTGTGCGTGAGGACTACGTCCTGCTGAGCGTCGGGCCCTCGACCGACATTCTGGCCAAACTGGGCACGGGCAAGCCGCTCGGCGACCGCCCGGAATTCAAGCCGCTGGCGAAATTCGCCGACAAGCGGCTCACGTCGATCAGCTACGTCAGCGAGGCGATGATGCGGCAGGTCGGCAACCCCCAAGGACAGATGGACGAGTTGGCCAAGGTGGTCGACAAGGCGCTGTCGCTGAGCAAGTTGACCGACAAGCAACAGGCCGAAATTCGCAAGGACGTCGCCGCCGTGGCCGGCGACCTCAAGGGGTTGATGCCGGAAACCGGCTCGGTGATGGGTTTTGAGTTTCTAACCGACGACGGCATCGAGGCCTACAAATACAACCGGAGCAAGAACTTTCAGTTCGACGGCTCGAAACCGCTCGGCCTGCTCGAACACGTCGGCGGCTCGCCGATCTTGGCCGTCGTCGCGCGCGGAAAAGACGACCCGCGGCACCACGACACACCGGTCAAGTGGGCGAAGATCGCCTATCGCTATTTCCGCACGTACGCCCTGCCGCGAATGAGCGAAGACGAACGAAAGCGGGCCGAGAAGTTCATCAAGCTGATGCTGCCACTGGTCAAACGCGTGGACGACATCCGGCGGACGAAGCTGATTCCGGCCCTGGCCGACGGGCAAGGCGCGTTGGTGATCGACGCGAAACTCACCAGCAAGCAGTTCCACGAGTCGATGCCGGCCACCGATGAGCCGATGCCGATGGTCGAGCCGGCGATCGTGATCGGCGTAAGCGACGCGGCGTTGCTGCGCGCCGCCGGCGCCGAGTTCATGACGGTGCTCGACGACTTCGTCGACGTCGTTCGCCAAATGGAGCCCGAGTCGCTCCCCGAGGACTTCAAATTTCCGCGACCGAAGGTCGCCAAGGCCACGGCCGGCACGGTCTGCACGTACGATCTTCCGGAAAGCTGGGGCGTCGACAAGAAGATCACCCCAAGCTTCGGACTGTCGGATCACGTGGCCGTCGTGGCCGCTTCCCGAGACCACGTCGAGCGGCTGCTCGAGGCGACGCCGCCGGCCGCCGGGGGCGTGCTGGCACAGCCGCAGCGTCCCCGGGCCATGGCCGTCGTGTTCGACTGGCCCGCACTGCTTGAGGCCGCCCAGCCCTGGGTCGATCTGGCCGTTGAGACGCTTGTCGAGCAGTTCAACGGCGACGTGGAAGCCGTTTCCGAGCAGGTCGAGACTGTCATGGAAGTGCTCGGGGTGTTGCGGAAGATCACCAGCGAAGCCTACTTCGAGGGCGACGCGCTGGTCAGCCACACGCTGATCGAGATCCGCGATGTGGAAGAGTAGGGGGCAGTTCACTGCCACCGAAGTGGCCCGCAGGATTGCCGTGCCGCTTGCGGTTACGCTTCAGGCGCTTTCTGCGCCGCCCATTGCTTGTGCATGGCCTGCGTAAGGGCGCTCTCGGCCTCGGCAAGGTTGCCCGCTTTCTGGCAGACCATGCTCATGGCCATGAAGCTGAACGGGTCGTCGGGCTCCAACTCGCAGACCTTCCGGCCATGCTCGATCGCCTCATCGTTGCGGTCCAGCTTGACGCAAAAGACACTCAGCGCGGCGTGCGCCAGCGCGTAGTCGGGATGCTCCGCCAAGAGCGCTTTGAGCTTGCCGATCGCGTCTTCCAACTTGCCGGCTTCTTTCAGGGCAATCGCTTCGTCATATAAATCGTCAGCAGTCGGCATGGAAACACTCTGATCGAGGTTCGTGTTATTCAACGGGCCGCCAAAACCGGCATTGCGAGGAGTATACCGCGTCGGCCGGACCGGGGCCAGGGGGAGGGGCGAGGGGGAAGGGAGAACGCGGAAGGGGGGCAGAAAGAAGGAGGACGAGAATAGGGGGCGAGGTTGGGGAAGGCCGACGTGCCGTGGCACATTTCCGTCTTCCGCCTTTAGCCTTCCCCACTCCAGCCGGGTTCCGGCTGGGAAAACTGGGAAGACCGACACGACCGGCGCAACGTGACGAATCGGCTCTACCGGGACAACCGATAACGATTAACAGAGATTCGCAGCACAGGTTTCCAGCCTGTGGATACGGAACATAGGCAAAATGCCTGGGCTGCGTCGTCGTATGAAGCGTTTTTCGAGCCAATCCTGCCCCGAGGTGTCTTCCGTGCATATTCATCCGCTGGCCGTTGTCAGCTCGACGGCGAAAATCGGCCCCGATGTCCGAATCGGTCCCTTTTGTGTCGTCGAATCGGACGTGACGATCGGCCCTGGCTGCACCCTTGAAAGCGGCGCGATCATCAAGGAGGGCACGACGCTTGGGGCCGACAACCATGTTTTCGAAGGCGCGGTGCTCGGCGGCCTGCCGCAGCACGTCCACATGCCCGAACACCCCGGCCGGGTCGTCATCGGCGCCGGAAACACGTTCCGCGAAAACGTGACGGTCCACCGGGCAATGGAAGTGGGCAACGTCACCACGCTGGGCGACAACAACCTGTTGATGGTCGGCGCCCACGTCGCCCACGACTGCCGCCTCGGCAACCACGTCATACTGACGAACAATGTCTTGTTGGCCGGACACGTCACGGTGGAAGATCGAGCGAATCTTTCCGGCGCCGTCGCCGTGCACCAGTTTTGCCGCGTCGGCACTCTGGCCATGGTCGGCGGACACGCCCGCGTGGTCAAGGACGTGCCGCCGTTCGTGACCATCGACGGAATCAGCGCCCTGGTGGTCGGGCTGAACCAGGTGGGTCTGCGGCGAGCCGGGCACGACCTGGAGGCGGTCCGGCAGTTGAAGGTCGCCTATCGAGTGATCTACCGCGGCGGCCTAACGTGGAGCGAGGTGCTCAAGCGGCTGAAGTCCGAGTTTTCCGACGCCCCGGCCGCCGCCTTTTACGAGTTCTGCTCGACGACCAAGCGGGGTATCACACCCGAACGCCGCCAGCCGCCGACGGCAACCATCAAACTCCACCGCGACACCGAAAGCGAACCGCAAGTCCGCGCCAAGGCGGGCTGAGTCCACTTGACGCAACGCTATCGATTCTGCCAATCGATATTCGACATCGACGCCAATGCCAAGTGCAAAGCCTGGGTTCCGTAGCGGCTGTGGCCTTGGGCCTGCACTGTGAGGTACAACTGGTGGACCAGCGCCAGTCCCGGCATTGAAAGGCCCATGCGTTTGGACTCCTCGAGAGCGATGCCCATGTCCTTGATGAAGTGCTCGACGAAAAAGCCGGGATCGAAGTCGCCCGCGATGATCCGGGGGCCGATGTTCGAGAGCATCCAACTTCCGGCCGCGCCGGACGCGACCGATCGCATGACCGTTTCCAGGTCCAGCCCGGCCTTGTAGGCGTAGAGCAACGCCTCGCAGACGCCGATCATACCCATGGCGATGAGGATTTGGTTGACCATTTTGGTGTGCTGGCCGGCGCCGGGCCCGCCCTGGTGGACGATGGCCTGGCCCATCGCCTCCCAGCACGGGGCCAAGGCGTCGACGACCTCTTTGTCGCCGCCGATCATGATCGAGAGCCTCGCCTCGCGGGCGCCGACGTCGCCGCCGGAGACGGGGGCGTCGATGCCGGCGACGCCAAGCTTGGCGGCCGCTTCGGCGATCTCGACCGCCAGCGACGGCTCGCTGGTGGTCATGTCGACAACGACGTTTCCCTTGCGGCAGCCCGCCAACACGCCGTCGGAGCCGAGGATCAGGCTGCGGACCTCGGCCGGGTAGCCGACGATGGTGAAAATTACGTCTGCGGCCTCGGCGACGGCCTTGGGGCTGTCGGCCCACGCGGCGCCGGCGTCGATCAGCCGCTGGGCCTTCGCCCGCGTGCGGTTGTTAACGGTGCAGGCGAATCCGGCCTCGATGAGGTGCGAACACATGCTCGCCCCCATGATCCCGGTGCCGATCCACCCAATCCGGGTTTTACCCGGCGCGATGTTGATGATGGCCATGGATGTCTACTCCCACCGCTCTAAGGGCCGGGTAAGGATCTCGTTGATGACGATCGCCTGGCGGATGCTTTGCGCGTTGCTCAACAGCGCGGCGAATCCGGCGGCGGAAGTCGCTGGCAGCGGCGCGGGCTGCGGCTGGGCACGCTTCGGCTTCGACGCCCGGCGACGCTTCGTCAGCCGGCCCGGTTCCTTCGCCAGTTCGCTCACTTCGTGGTTAAACACGTCGTGGAGATGCTTATCGACCAGTCTTTCGGTCCGGGCCACCTCGCCGCCGAGCTTCGACGCATGTCGGGCGATGTCCCGGGTGTTGATCGCCGGGTCGACGTCTTCGCGGTGGGCGCGGTCGACCACTTCGGCCGCGATCGGGCGCCCACCGACGACTTCGGCCACGACGGGCCGGCCGACCGGCTGCGGCGGACGCGGCTGGGGGCGCGGCGGTTGCCGTACCTGGGCCCGGGGCGCTTGGCCGCCCTGGCCTTGGGCCACGCGGCGCAGGAAATCGCCGATCTGGTCCTCGATTCCCTTTCGGGCCGGACCGGCGCCTGCCCTTGGTCCACCGCCCGGCCTCGGACGGCCGGCAGGCGGCCCATCGGCCTTGTTCATCCTCGCCAACAACTGTCCGATCGCCGGAATCACGATGAACAGAATCACGATGATGATCCCGATCAGATTCTGGATGTCGATAGCCCAAATAGGTTCCGGTAGGATCATGCCGCTGTTCCTCCTTCCCCGCGGGTGGTCGTGCCGCCGCGGGCGATCGAGGACCGCATTTCCGTGTCGGCCTGGACGTTGCGGAGCTTGTAGTAGTCGAAGATTCCGAGCGTGCCGTCGCGGAACGCCTGGGCGATAGCCTTGGGGACTTCGGCCTCGGCCTTGACGACCTTCGCGCGGCTTTCCTCGATCTGGGCGATCATCTCCTGCTCTTCGGCGACGGCCATGGCCCGGCGCCCTTCGGCCTTGGCCTGGGCGACGCGCATGTCGGCCTCGGCCTGGTCGGCCTGCAAGCGGGCGCCGATGTTCTCGCCCACGTCCACGTCGGCGATGTCGATCGAGACGATCTCGAAGGCGGTTTGCGAGTCGAGTCGCCGGGAGAGCACGGTCTTCGAGATGCGGTCGGGGTTTTCCAGCACCTCGCCGTGCGAGGCGGCCGAGCCGATCGCGCTGACGATCCCCTCCCCGACCCGGGCGATAATGGTCTCTTCGGTGGCCCCACCGATCAACTGCCGGAGGTTCGCCCGGACCGTCACCCGGGCCTTCACCTTCAACTGGATGCCGTTCTGGGCGATGCCGTCGAGTGAGTCTCGAGCGCTGCCGCGCACGGGGCAGTCGATCACCTTGGGATAGACGCTTGTCTGAACGGCTTCGAGCACGTTGCGGCCGGCCAGGTCGATGGCCGCGGCGAGCTTGAAGTTGAGTTCAAGCAGTTTTGCCTTGTGGGCGGCGACGATGGCGCGGATGACCAGCGGGACGTTTCCGCCGGCCAGATAGTGGGCCTCCAGCGACTTCGACGTGATGCCCGTTTCGTCGCCCAACCCGGCTTGGACGGCCATGATCTTGCACCGGACGATGACCGTCGGGCTGACCTTGCGGAAGGTCATTCCCACCAGATCGAGGATGCCGATGTTCGCCCCGGTCGTCACCGACTGGATCCACAGCCGGAAATATCGGGCGAAAACCGCCAAGACGATCAACCCGAAAAACAACGCAATGAAAATGACGACAATCGTGATGACCTGACCGGTATCTTGCGCCAGCAGAGGCATGATATCGCTCCTTCGCTACGAGAAATGTGGTTTTTCGACCCCCGGCGCCCGGCACGGGGACCCCGATAACGCCTGTCTATCCGTTTGCGGGGAAATTGTCAAGCAGGGGCGCCGGGTATGGCGCGGCGGGGGACAGCGCCGGGCAACCCTCCCCCGGGAAACCCTAGTCCCCGGGCGTTTTTCCCCTTTCTCTCCTCCCCCCGCCTTCCGCTTACCGGCTCTGCTCATCGAATGGATCGTTGGTGACCGAATCGATGGGTCGCCGGAGGACATCTTCGGCCGATTCGGCGGGTTGCTCGTCTTTGAGGGGTCGAACCACCACCCGATTGGCACTAACCTCGATCACCCGAACCAACTGCCCCGCCTCGATCGGCATCCCCTCGCTGACCGCGTCGATGGTGCGGCCCTCGAGCAGAATCGCGCCGGCCGGGAGCATTTTGCACTTCGTCTGGGCGACCTGGCCGACAAGGCTTCTCAGGTGATCCATTTGCGGATCCTCCGGCAGGACATCCTGGCTCTTGGGCGTCATCAGCAGAACGCGGCGGCCGATAGCCGTCTTAGGCCAGTACTTGAACGCCAGGATCACCAGCGCCGGCAGCCCGACAATGGCCGTGGCCAGGATGACGAACCCGACCCATTCTTGCCCCTCCTGCTGGAAACCCATGTAGATGGCCGCCAGGATGGAACTGGCCGCCAGGAAGCCGAGGATTCCGGCCGAAGGGAAGAAGATTTCCAGAATCGCCAGGCCCATACCCAGCACCAGCAACAGAACTGCCCAGACCCAAGGATCCATGGTTCATCTCAATTGCAAGTTTACACGGCCCTAAAGACCTCGATGTTCAGTTCCGGACACTCACCGAAAGCTTGCCAAAGAAGTCAGACACGGACTCGCCCATGTTACCGCCGTGCGCGGGCATTTGGGAGCAGACAATCAACTCCGCAGGACCCTCCACGTCCTGCATGGGATCATCGGACACGAAGGCCTTGTTCGTGAACCGCCCTCGGATGACTAAAGCTGCGTTCATAGTTCGTACTCCAAACAGCTTGGCCATACCAGTATATTCTACTCTTCGGGAAAGAACCGTTCAATCCCGGCCCGTGCGGCGAGCCGTCGCGCCGTCACGTTTCCCGCCGGACCGCAGGCGGCACTCAGGCTTTCCTCACAATCACGCGGTTGCCATGCACTTCGACCACTTCGATCTCCGCGCCGCGCTCGACGACGTCGCCGTCGGTGATGACGTCGACGAGCATGTCGCCGAATCGGGCCTTGCCGCTGGGGGTCAGTTGCGTGGTGGCGGCGCCGCGCTTGCCGACGAAACCCTCCAAATCAACGAGTGTTTCGCGGCGCTTAATGGTTTCGGCCTCCTCGCCGGCGGGCGGTTGCAGGAGCATCCGGTTGATGATCGGCGCATGGGGAAGCCACTTGCGCGAGAGCCAGCCGACCGTGACGATCCCCACCGCCGCTCCGGCCACCGTCAGCAGCGAGCGCTGGAGTTGGGCGAACTCGTACGCGTTCTGGGGCACGACGAACGTCTGGCTGGCGAGGATCAGCGAGGCGAGCACCAGGAGCCCGCCGCCGAGGCCAAAGATGCCGAACCCCGGCAGCACGAAGATTTCCAGCAGCAAGCAGCCCACCCCGGCCAGAAACAGAAGCACTTCCAGCCATTCGACGGTACCGTCGAGGTAGTGGCTCCAGAAGAACAGCAGGAAGCAGACCGTGGCGACGAACCCGCCGACGCCGATTCCCGGTGCGCTGAGTTCGGCGTACAGGGCGATGAAGGCGATGGTCAGCAGCGCTGCGGCCACGCCCGGCGACGCCAAGGCCTCGACCAGGATGTTGACCCAGTCGGGCTCCAGCAACGCCGGATCGTGCGGCAAGTCGTAGTACTGGATGAACTGGGCGAAGTTGTCGAGTGTGTGGCTGGCCAAGCCGTATTCGAGGGCCCGGGCGCCCTCGAGCAACAACGGTTCGCCGCCGCGCGTCACCTGCTCGCCCTTGCGCCACATGGGCTTCAGATCGCCGAGTTCTTGGAGTTCCTCATCGCAGAAGTAGCCGACCTTGCCCCGCCGCGTGCAGCGGAACACCGCCAGGTCGGGATCGATCATCGCGGCGATGAGTGACCAGGATCGCGATTTCCACGGCCCGTCCTTGTCCTTGATCGATTCGACCGCATAGTGGATATCGTTCTTGGAGAGGCGGTACGGCGCCCCGCCGAGTTCAGCGTCCGGCCGCATGACCGTTTGGTGGCAGGCCAAGGCAACCAAGGCCGCGTCGGATCGGGCCCGCTCAGGAATGTACGCCACCGTGCGGACCTTTGATGAGTCCAAACCCGCCAGAAACCCGGCGAGCACGATGCTATCAGCCGGTGATCCGCCCTGGCTGTCGATCCACAGGACGATGAAGTTCGCTTCCTCCGTCTGGATGGCGTCGTTGATGAGGTCTTGGGCAACGCTTGCGGTCTTGGCGTCGATAGGGCCTTTCAGATTGACCCGCACCGGTTTCCAGTCGCGAACCAGCGAGAGGTCCTCGTCCATGACCTCGCGCGGCAACTCGAGCGCCTCGGCCACGTCGCTGCGATCGGAAGCCAGGTAGGCGACGAAATTCAACCGCCGCCCCTCTTCACCGGTGAACTGGCCGGCCTCGGCAAGGACCGACGCTTCGGGATCGGCCGCGTCGAACAGCTTTCGCTTCGACTTGATCGCGTGTCGCTTGTGCAACTCAGCCAGCCCGGCGGGCGTGACGTACTCGCGACTGACTTCTGTCTCCACCATCCACACTTCCAGCGTCGGATCGAGCATCCACAGCGCCACGTCGGCGGGAATGGTTTTACGTCGCCGAGCGATCTCCCGGTAGTTGCCTCGCCGGGACTCCGTGATTACCTTTTCGTCGACGCCGGCCAGGCCGAGCCGGGCGTCGGCGCCCATGATGATCTGGTCGCAGGCGAGCACGATCAGCACGGCGTGCCCCTGGATCGACTGCGGCACGTACGCGACGGTCTGCACGCCGCTGAGTTCCTCGCCGGAGAGGAAGTCGGGCAGATCGTAGGCGGCGCCGAACTGGCTGCCGCGGCCGTAGTCGTCCTGTCCTTCCGGGACGTTCAACTCGAAGATCAGCGTGAGCCGGGCGGTTTCCTCCTCGGCCTTCGCGATCGCCCGGCGCACAAACTGGCGCACGCGGTCCAAGGTCCGACCGGTGATCGGCAGGTGGACACGGATGCTCTTGCCCAGCCGATTGGCCGCCTGGGGGTTGCCGGCCTTGCGAGCGGAATTGTCCGGTGCGGCGACTACCGCGTGCGCTTTTCCAAACAAGACACCTGCGGCGAGCACCGCTGCGGCAACGATGCGGCGGCACGGTCGGTAACGGCTGTTCTTGGCGGGCTTCGGCGCCATCACAACATAACCCCGGTAACACTGCCCAAGTTGCTGCTTCACCTACTAGATTATATGGGCGATTCCGGGGCCGTCAATTCGGCCGCTTGCTGCGAGGAGATCAGGTGGCAATGAATTGCCACCCCCTCAATTGCCCTCTGCCCTCTGCCCTCGGCCCTCTGCCCTCTGCCTTCTGCCCTCTGCCCGGCGCCTAC
>JAUWWA010000183.1 GCA_030617125.1 Pirellulales bacterium
ATCGCAAGAAGGAGATCGCGCTGTGCCACTACTGCGATTACGAAGTGCCGGCCCCGACGACGTGCCCGGAGTGCGACTTCGCCGGCATTCGCTACAGCGGGCTGGGCACGCAGCGGCTCGAGGCCGAGGTCCGCCGCCGGTTCCCCGACGCAAACTGCCTGCGGATGGACACCGACGCCATGCAGGGCCGCGGCTCGCACGACCGGGCGCTGGCCGCGTTCCACAGCGGCAAGGTGAAGATTCTGCTCGGCACGCAGATGATCGCCAAGGGGCTCGATTTCCCCAACGTCACGCTCGTCGGCGTGATCAATGCCGACGTCGCGCTGCACCTGCCCGACTTCCGCGCCGCCGAACGCACCTTTCAACTCGTCACGCAGGTGGCCGGCCGCACCGGTCGCGGGCCGAAGGGCGGACGCGTGCTGGTGCAGACCTACAGCCCCGACCCTCCGGCCATCCGGGCGGCCGTGCGGCACGACTACGCCGCGTTTGCCGCCGGGGAGTTGCCGATCCGCAAGATGCTGCGCTATCCGCCGTTTGCGGCGATGGTCCGGCTGGTGATTCGCGGCGCGTCGGAAGCGGCGACCCGTGAGTTCGCGGCGCTGCTGGCCGGGCAACTCGAAGACGCCTTGCACGACTCGGCCGCCACTCGCGTCCTCGGCCCGGCGCCGGCGCCGCTGGCCCGACTGCGCGGCAAGTACCGCTTTCAGATCCAACTGCAAGACCCCGACGGTGAGCATCTTCGTGCGGCGGTTCGCCGGACAACCGCCGAACTGAAGCCGCCCGACCACGTGCAGTGGATCGTCGACGTCGATCCGTTGGAGATGCTGTAGGGGCGGGGATTTGGGGATTTCGGGATTGGGGATTGTAGGGATTGGGGATTTAGGGATTTGGGGATTTCCACTCATCATTCATCATTCATCATTCATCATTCATCATAATGGTTATTACTTCGGAAACGGGCGATCCGTCCGCGACTAATCGGCCGCGCCTACTCCTCTTCCCCGGCCGTGATCTTCGAGGTGAAGTCGAGCTTGTGCACGGGCTGGACGACGCTGGAGGCGATGTTGCGGACGTGGGAGATCACGCGCTTGAAGTAGCGGTAGGCGAGCACATAGGCGGGCGCCATCGCGCCGGCGTCGCTGCCCTGGATCAGCGCGCGGACGTGCTCGTCGCAGAGGTCTTCGATCTCTTTGGCCTCGACGATCAGCCGCTTGGCCGCGTCGGTTTCGTGCGAGTCGAAGATTTCGCGGCAGGCGGCCATTGCACGGGAAATGCGGTCCTTGAGTTGGATGAGGCCATCGCGGTGCTCGCCTTGCGGGGCTTCGGGGGCGAGTTCGGCCAGGTCGAAGAGGTTCTTGCCGTAGTCGCCCACCCGCTCCGCGTCCTTCACCACGCTCATCAGCACCAGACAGGCGGGAAACTCGGTGGCGCCGTGGACCGAGGCGTGGACGACAATCTCGCGGCGGATTTGCCGCTCGGCGCGGTTGATCCGCTTGTCGGTCGCGAACAGGTCCTCGCGGATGACCTCCAGGTCGGTGTGTCCGAGGAAGGCGTTGGCGGCGGTGTCGAAGACGTGGCGTCCGGCGTCGAGCATCTGGCCGAACTGGGTTCGCATCCTTTCCAGGCCCGCCCGGCCGGTCGTGGCGTCGCTTAGTAACCAGTCGAACATGATAGAATCCTTCTGAGTCTCAGTGTACTACTTCCAGATCACGATACCAAGTATCGGGAGCACGAAAAAGACGCCGACGATGTAGACCAGCACCCAAATGCGGTTTCGGACGGCGGCTTCGGCGAGTTTTTCCGCCAGGAAGATGGGGATCCGGCGCATGGGCCTCAACGGGAAGAAGATCAGCGTCCCCGACAGGTTAAAGAGCAAATGCACCACGGCGATGGTCAGCCCGGCCGGTCCGGTGACCGTGGCGGCCAGCAGCGCGGTGATGGTGGTTCCGATGTTGGCGCCGACCATGATGGGGAACCCCGCTTCCAGTTTCAACACCCCGGCGCCGAACATGGGTATCAAGAGCGACGTGGTAATACTGGACGACTGGACGGCGGCTGTGACGACGGCTCCGATTGCCAGCCCCAGCAATCCGCTACGGCCGAGCACGCGGTTGAGCCACTGCTCGATCCGGTCGGCCATCAGGATCTTCATATTCTTGGTGATCGCGATGAGCGCCGCGACGACCATCACGACGGCCACCAGGCAGAGCACAACGGCCAGGCATGGGCCTTGCAGTCCACACATCGCGTGAAAGAACGACGCGATCAACTTGGCGAGCCATTCCACGGCGGTCTTGACCGGGCTGTGAAACTCGCCGCCGACGCCCTGTAGGGGCAACTCGGCGACCAGCCACACGGCAGTTTTTCGCAGGTAGCCGGTGGCGATTTCCAACGGGAAGAAGATCAGCACCGTCAGCAGATTGAAGATGTCGTGGACCGTGGCGCCGGCCAGCGCGCGCCGAAAGGCCATGCCCTGGGCAATGTGCCCCAGCGAGACGAGGATGCAGGTGACCGAGGTACCGATATTGGCCCCCATCACGATGGGAACGGCCTGCACCAACTCCATTTGTCCGGTGCCGACCATGCCGACGACCAGGCTGGTGGTGACTGACGAGCTTTGCACCAGCGCGGTGGCAAGGATGCCGACGGCCAGTCCGGCGAAGGGGTTATTCAGCCCGCTGAACAGCGACTTGGCCGTTTCCTCGCCGGCGATTTTGACCGATATGCCGAACAGTTGGATCGCCGCCAGGAAGACGTACAGCATCAACACGAACAGGACCACTCTGGCCAGCCAACTCGTGCGCAGCCTGTTAGCGAGATTCGAGCCGTCCGCGGTTTTCACGGGGGGTGATGTCTCCTGCTTCTGGTGGCGTCGGCGAGCATTCGGCAGGCGGGCATCCTAGACCAACGACGGCGCAAAGGAAAGGCCTCCGCTCAACGTGGTTGATGAATGTCGATCACCGCGCAGGATGTATCCTGCCTCTTTCCCTCTTCCTCCTACCCCTACGAGCAGCCCATACTGTTGCCGCAGTTGTGGCAGAGGTAGCAGTTGCCGGTGCGGACGGTGATAGCGCCGCAGTTGTCGCAGCTTGGGGCGTCGGTTTGGAAGCTGGCGAACTGTTCGCTTCGGGCGTTTTGCACTTCGACGGCTTCCGGCAGCGGCGCGGCGGCCGTGGCTCGATCGAGCACGACCATGCCGGCGATCGCCGCGGCTCCGCCAGGGGCGACCGGCGCGGCGCCGTCGCCGCGGGAGCGCCCGTTGCCGTTGCCGGTGGCCGTGGCGGAGGTTGTGGCGGTGGCGCTGTTCGACTTGGCGGATCCCTGCCCGGCGTTAGGCCCGCCAGCCGTCATGGCGGCGGGCCGCCGCTCGCCTTCGCCCTCTCCGGATTCTCCTTCGACGCGTTTCTCCTGGACGTTCTTGTTCGCCTCGCGGAAGGCCGGCAGGAACGTGATGCCCAGCCAGCGGAAGATGTAGTCGACGATGCTCTTGGCGATCCGGATATCGGGGTTTTTTGTGTAGCCCATCGGCTCGAATCGCGTGTGCGAAAACTTGTTGACGTAAACCTCCAGCGGCACGCCGTATTGCAGACTCATCGACACGGCCGTGCCGAAGCAGTCCATCATGCCGCCCACCGTGCTCCCTTCCTTGGCCATGGTGATGAACAGTTCACCGGGCCGGCCGTCGGGGTAGAGTCCCACGGTGATGTACCCCTCGTGGCCGGAGACGCTGAACTTATGGGTGATCGACTGCCGGGTGTCGGGCAGGCGTTCGCGGCGCGGCGCCGTCAGCACCTTTGCGGCCTCTTTCTTTTCCTTCCGCCTCGTCGAGAGCGGCTGTACCTCCTTCGCGCCGTCACGGTAAATGGCCAATGCCTTCACGCCCAGCCGCCAGCCTTCGGTGTAGGCGTCGGCGACGTCTTCGGCCGTGCAGTCCCTGGGCATGTTGACCGTCTTGGAGATCGCGCCGGCGATGAACGGTTGGGCGACCGCCATCATGCAGATATGGGCCTTCCAGTGGATCGACCGCGTTCCGCCCGGCGGCGGAAACGCACAATCGAACACCGCCAGGTGCTCCTGCTTCAGGTCGGCCGCGCTCTCGATCGTGTCTTCCTTCTCGATGTGCGTGACGATCGACTCGATTTCCGGCTCCTCGTAACCAAGCGTCCTCAAGGCCAGCGGCACGGTCTGGTTGACGATCTTCAGCATGCCGCCGCCGGCCAACTGCTTGTACTTCACCAGCGCGATGTCCGGCTCGATACCGGTTGTGTCGCAGTCCATCATGAAGCTGATGGTCCCGGTGGGCGCAAGCACGGTGGCCTGCGCGTTGCGCAATCCGTGCCGCCGGCCACCAGCCAGCACGGCGTCCCAGAGTTTTCGCGCGGCGTCTTGGAGATACTTTGGACAGGCCTTGATTTCTTCGACCTTCTCGAAGTGCATTTCCATCACGCGCAGCATCGCATCGCGGTTCTTCTTGAACTCGTCGAACGTGCCGACGGTCGCGGCCAACTCGGCGCTGGTCAGGCATGCGGCTCCGTGCAGCAACGCGGTGATCGCGCCGCACAGCCCGCGTGCTTCGTCCGAATCGTACGGTAACCCGCCGGCCATCAGCAGGCTGCCGAGGTTCGAGTAGCCCAGGCCGATCGGCCGGAAATGGTGGCTATTGGCCGCGATGCGCCGGGTCGGATAGCTGGCGTGGTCAACCAGGATCTCCTGCGCGATGAACACCAACCGGCACGCCGCCTGGAACCGCTCCACGTCGAACCGGCCGTCGTCGTGGCGGAACTTGACGAGGTTCATGCTCGCCAGGTTGCACGCCGAGTCGTCGAGGAACATGTACTCGGAGCACGGGTTGCTCGCGTTGATCCGGCCGGAGTTCGGACAGGTGTGCCAGCGGTTGATCGTCGTGTCGTACTGCACGCCCGGATCACCGCAGCTCCACGCCGCCCGGACCATGCGGTTGAACATATCGCGGGCCTGGTAGGTGGGACCTTTCTTGTTCTCCTCGGTTACCCAGTGCGTTGTCCACGGCTCGTCCGCCTGGACCGCCGCCATGAACTCATCGCTTA
>JAUWWA010000419.1 GCA_030617125.1 Pirellulales bacterium
CAGATGGCGAGTCCTTTGTCGCAATCCCCAATGTGGCGACCCCGGTGGGTTGGGGGGCCCGGTGGTGTGTGTCGACGGGTGGGGGTTGCGGGGGGGGGGGGCGGGGGGGGGGGCCCGAGGGACTGGGGGCTGGGGGCTGGGGCCCCGATCCCCGATCCCCGATTCCCGATTCCCGATTCCCGATTCCCGATTCCCGATTCCCGATCCCCGATCCCCGATCCCCGATCCCCGATCCCCGATTCCCGATCCCCGATTCCCGAAGTCGTGGCCGGGCGACCAAACGGACCGAACAGTCGTTGGCCAAGTGTCGGTCGTGATGCCCCACACGGCTGTAGACGCGGATCCGGATCGAACGCGGCGTACGACGGCGGCAGCCGGATAATCCAACGCCGAGCAAAGACCTCGAGGTTGACATCCGGGAGGGGGGGCCGCAACGAGCCGACCGTTCCCAGCCGCCGGCCGTGCGTCGTGAAGTGGATCCGTACAGCGGGAAACTCCTCGCCGGGCGGAAGATCGATCGCCAGGCGGCCGTCGCCCCGGCCTCCAAGTCGGCGCCAATCGGCCTCGTTCTCGTCGACCCACACGCCGCGCACGTCGTCCACGGTGGAGCCGCCGGGCAGGGTCAGTCGGAGCTGTTTCGCGCCGCGGTTTTGCAACCGGTAGGTGGCAAGGTGCACGCCGGCGCCGTCGGCGCGGTAGTACGAATCGAGTTGGCAGTGCCAGACCCACCCGGGTGCAGTGGCGGGCTCGGGCAAGGTCGAAAGGGTCACGGCCGCTTCACCTGCCGAGATGGCGTCGCGCGGCGGGTCGTAGCGATACGTGGCCACGGCCGTCTGATATTGGCCCGGCGGAACCGGATCGGCCGTGATCGGCTTGAGACGGTGGTTCTCGATCCGCACGGCGGCGGGCGGCGACGAGCGAACGACCAGCGTGGCCCGCTGGCCGCTCGCCTCCGGCAGCGACACCAGGCACACCGGGGTGTGCGCTCCCATGGGGGCTTGCCTGCCGGCGCGGATTTCGAACGCCACGCTTCGCGGCCGCCGGAGCGTCAGTTCCCAGGTCTCGCCCTCGCCGTCGAAGGCGGCGGCAAGTTGTTCGTCGGCGGACCACCGTCGGGCGGAAAGCTGCCGAGCATCTTCCGTGCCGAGTGTCCAAACGGGCGGCGTATCGCGGCGATGTGAGAAGTGAACCACCACGCGCTGGAGGCGAACCGACTCCGGCTCGCAACGCAAGACGTAGCTTTCGCGCAACTGGCCCTCAACGACGCTTGCCTCGGCACGAATCACCGCCGCATAGCTCGGCTTGCGGTGCCGAAGGCCGATTCGCAACGCGGCGGCGTTGGCGTCGTTTTGGAACAACAGGCCGCGCGGCGGCCTTGCGAACAACTCCAACGCGGCGGCGTCGAGACTTCTGTGATCAACGCGGTGGAGTTCCTCGACGCCGGTCGTCTTCAGTCGATAACCTTCGGCCGCCCGGACCCCCACGAGCCGCTTGCCTTCGTCGGCGCCGGCGGGGTCTTCGACGACGCGAAATCGCAGCGGCACGAGTTCGCCGAGCGCCACCTCGCGGCCCAAGGGGGAATGGAGCCGGCGTGCGGCGACGTGCAGGCGCAACGGCCTGCCCGGCGAGAGTGTTTTGGACAGTGCCAGGCGTACCGTCAACACGCGACACCCGTCGCGGTTTTCGAGTATCCAGTCGTTGACGGCCTCGGCGGGCAGGGATTTGATCGAGTCGATCATCCACTCCTTGGCGATGTCCGCCGTGAGCTCAAATCTCGGGGCGTCGGCAACGCGGAAATCGGCCCTCACTTCGGCCGTCATCCCCTCGGCGCCCAGTTCGAGTGCCGTGCCGCTTGCAAGTTGCACCGGTTCGCGGCGCCGAGCAAGCTGGATCTCGATGGTGGCGAGGGGCGAGAAGGATTGGAACCGGACCGATTCACCCGGAGGCGGTCCCGACAGCGGTCCTGTCGCCGACTGCCAGCAGCCGATCGGCTTAAGCTGTTCGATCAACAGCGGTGAGGGGACCAACAGTGTCGTGCTGCCTTCCTGCCAGGATATTTCTGGTTGCCCAGCAGTCCTCGGCCCAGCCGCCTGTTGCTCCGAGATCGGCCGGATCCTGGGCAGGCGCCAGGGACGATCGGTCACCAAAGGGGCCCATGCCCTAAGGCGCAGCACGCCGCCGCCGCGGATCGGTTCCGGCAACACCAGCGCGACCCGGCTGGGTTGGCCGTCGCCGGCCGACGTGACCGACCAAGGCACGGGCGTGTCGCCGTATCGGGCGGTAACCAGTCGCAACGGGGCGTCCAGTGCGAGAGCGATTTCTCGCAACGGCTCATCGCGGACTTCTAATTGTAGCTGGGCGATCGCGTCCAAGCCGCGCGGCGAGAGTTCATAGGTCGCCGACTGCCGCAGCAGTACCGGTTTCCGCCGCTGTGGTGCAGTGCCGGCCGCCACGACGCGTAGCCGGAAGCGATGATTCCCACCCAACTCGATTTGCCAACGGCGCAAGCCCTCCTTGGGTTCGCCCGGCTCGAGCACGATGCCGCGATCGACCAGCGGTCTTGTGTTTTCGGGCAGATCGAGCAGCAGTTGGTTTGCGGCACAGGCGGGCAACTCGAACGCGAAGCATATGACCTGGGCCGCATCGCGAACCCCCAAAAGCGACCACGCGAAGTGCAATTGGCCCGAGCGCTCCACTCGCACCAGAAACTCGCCGCCGCGGCCCAGTCCGAGCAGGGCGTCGCTCGGCTCGCCGTCCCTGTTTGTGGTATCGGTCCAAATCGCCTTGCCGACGGCCAGGCCGCATGGCGCAAGCGACAGCATGTAGGGCGGATTTGCAATCC
>JAUWWA010000008.1 GCA_030617125.1 Pirellulales bacterium
CTCGGCGACCATATCAGAACTATCAAGCACACGGTAACGCGGTTTCGCATCACGCTCGACTGCTACCAGTCCGAGTATGTTTCGAGCGTCGATGGAAAGGCCGCTTCGACGGAAATGAAATGGCTCCGCCCGGGAGAGTTGGGCAACTATCCGCTGAGCACGACAGGACGAAAACTGAGCCGACTAGCCTGAATTGCTCACAGCCGTGCCAGGTCGTCGAAGAAGCCCGGATAGGTCTTCGCCGTGCAGCCGGGATCGCGAATGACCACGCCCGGAGTGGCCAGGCCGACCAACGCCATGCTCATCGCCATGCGGTGGTCGTCGTACGTGTCGATCTCGGCGCCGCGCGGCTTCGCCGGCACGATCCGCAGCCCGTCGTCGTGCTCGTCCACGTCCGCGCCGAACTTGCGCAGCTCGGTGGCCAGCGCCCGAATGCGGTCGGTTTCCTTGTGCCGGATGTTGGCCACGCCCGTGATGGTCGTCGGGCCGTCGGCGAACAGCGCGACCGCGGCCAAGGTCTGTGCGGTGTCGCTGATCGCGTTCATGTCCGCCACGATGCCGTGCAGCGGCCGGCCGACGACGGTGATCGAATGCGGGTCGTACTGCACCCGGCAGCCCATCCGCTCCAGGCAATCGCAAAACGCGACGTCGCCCTGGAGGCTTTCGCGTGACAGGCCCTCGATGGTCACCCGGCCGCCGGTGATCGCCGCGGCGGCGGCAAAGTAGCTTGCGGCCGAGGCGTCGGGCTCGATGTCGTATGTCCGGGCCCGGTAGGCTTGTCCGGCCGCGATCGCGAAGCTCGCCGGCGTCGGCGTCTCGGCGGCAACGGCGAAGGCCCGCATCACGGTGATCGTCATTTCGACGTACGGCCGCGAGACCAACTCCCCTTCGACCCGTAACAGAACGCTCTTTGCGGCGCAAGGCGCCGCCATGAGCAGGCCGCTGAGGAATTGGCTGGAGATGTTCCCCGCGACGGTGGCCCGTCCGCCCGGCAGACCCGCGGCCTTGACGACCACGGGCGGGCAACCGCTTTGCAGCTCGTCGACGGCGTCGGCGCCGAGTTGTTTGAGCGCGGCCAACAGGTCGCCGATCGGGCGCTGGCGCATCCGCGACGAGCCGTCGAGCCGGAACGTGCCGTGGCCGAGCGTGACCATGGCGGTGAGGAACCGCATGGTGGTGCCGCTGTTGGCCGCGAACAACTTGGCCCCCGGCGCCGGCGGCCGCCCGGCACATCCGTCGACGCGAATCCTCGCCGCCGGCCGATCGTGCTCGACCGCCAGGCCGAGGCGCCTAAGCGCCTCGATCATCACTCGGGTGTCTTCGCTATCGAGCGCCCCGGTAAGCGTCGATTGCCCCTCGGCCAAGGCGGCGCACACGAGCGCACGGTTGGTGATGCTCTTCGATCCTGGCGGGCGGATCGAAGCGTGCACCGGGCCGGTCGGGTGAATCGTGATCGTGTCGGTCATAGGTGAGGTTTCAGCTTTCAGCTATCAGCTTTAAGTCATTGGGTATCGGCTTTGATTTTCCACAAATTCGCGTCGCTTCGGAAGTAGATCGCGCCGTCGACTGCACCCCAATGTTATGCATTCCCCTTCTATTCTACGGCGATCCAGGTGCAATAAGAACTGACAAAAGTAAAACTAATGCACCCCAAAGCCATATTGGCCCAAACATTCTTGTGGTTTGCCTGTAGGCTTGATATTGCTCACGAAATCTCACACACATATCGTTTCTCTCTTCAATAATCGTTCCTACAAAGATTATGACAAAGATGGCCGGAAACATCAGTAGTCCATCTGGATTTCTCATCACGAGCGGCAATCCCAGAATAATCCACAAAATCCCTGTATAGATGGGATGTCTGAAATACCGATATAGGCCCGACGTCAGCAATCCTTCCTTGACAGCCTGCATACCAACGACAAATTTTCGTTGTCTAAGGGTGGCGATCGCCAGAAAAGCCCCAGCACAGATCAACAGCAATCCAACAACTGGGAAACCAACACGAACGCTTGTGTGCTGCATCCAGAAAGGCCGAGAATTCCAGCCCCCGGCTGGCGGCAGAATCACAATGAGATAGCAGAGGCAGTGGCACACTATCACAAACGTTATATTGAATATTCTGTTTTCGAGAAGTCCTTCATATCGGCTGCGGTGTCTATACAAATGAGGATCAACACAGATCGATGCCCCTAACACACCAAGTAGAATAAATCGAATTATCCACATTTGCTTTACCTTCTGAAAGAACTCCGTCCTTATTTAGTATCAAGCATTTACGTGAAATCGCCTGTACATATGAAATATGGAAGCATAACTTTGTCAGTAGACCGATCGGCCTATACCCGCGATAGGCCGACGGATCTGTCGGCCTAAGACGCTTCCTGATTTCCTGATTCTCGCCGAACAAGTCCTTTCCTGTCAACCAGCCCCACTGGCTATGCCAAGGGTTACCTGTGAGTCATTGTAGCAAAGTTTAGAGCCGGATCAAGCATCCGTCGACTATAGCCCTAGCATGCCATGCCCATGCCAACAGGCTCATTGCACCTATGCTTTTTCTACTCGCTACCGGTACGCGATCTTGACAAGGGAGGCTGTATAGATGTTATGTGTCTTCTTGAGACTGGCGTGACGTAACACCAAGCAGGTTTCTAAACTCGTCTTCTAACTCAGCACGCAATGGCCTTATTTCTTCCGTGAGTGAATTCCAAGCGGTTGACCAAGCCATGGGTTGCGAGCGACCTGTCTCTTCTTTCGAGATTTCGACCTTATCAGCAAACGTGTCTGCGACGTGGTACAGCTTATTGCGAAATTCTTCGACCCGTTGGGCAGTGTCTTTCGGCAAATAGATTCGCTTCACGTAGAAGTAGCTGGTAAACTCCTCTAGTATTCGATTGACGTTCTCTCTGCGCTCAGATAACGTACCGTCGAATTCGCATGTCACGGGTTTCATGTACTCTGCCGCCGCTCCATACATTTGCGATATTTGCCGGTATGTCTCCGCGATCACAGATGCCATTTGATCGTACTGATGGGCAAAGCGGACCCGATGCTCCGTCGCCGCGATTGCAAAGCTTGATCGAAGTCTTTCGAGTTCGATTTCGTGCTCAGACTTCAGCGATGCCTTAAGAGCCTCAAGCTTTTGGTTGTATTCGTGCTCGATTGCGTTCTTCAGCCGTAGGGAAATCCACGACCTTGCCAAAAAGACAATCACTGCGGCGAGAACCGCACTTACGGCGGACGACGCGAGTATTGAAATCGTAATTTCCAAGGTTGCCCTCCTTCACGACCCATAACGACTAAGCTCAGCCGTGCCGTCCAGCCCTCCATGCCGGCGACCCGTTGTCTAGGCGGCTACCACGTCGCGGCTGACGGGCGAAAGCCGCCGGCGACCACTAGACCACCTAGCCGACGAGAACGCAAGCGGGGGCGAACCCAGGACACGTCGGCGGCCGTGGCGGCGGGGGGGTCCGGGCGACAAGCCAACGTGTCCAAAACGGGTGTCGTGGGTGTCGCAAACGGACGTTTTTGGGCTATAATAGTCGTTTCAGGAGAGTCGTCAAAAGTGCCGTTGAGTCTATAAAAATAGGGATATGCGGCGTTTTTCGTCCGGCCTCCTTTTGGTTGTAGCAACCGCTGCCGCGTTGCCCCCGTGGGACGTTGTCCCACGGCTGTCCAAAAGAGGGCAGGGTTCAGGACTTCAGAGCAATGCGCTGAAGCAACATCCTGAACCCTGACCCCTGACTCCTGACCCCTGACTCCTGACCACTGACCACTGACCCCTGACTCCTGACCCCTGCAAGGAGATCTCCCGTGGCCGACACGATCGCCTACGACTTCGTCGCGCCGCGGCGGATTGCCTTCGGATGGGGGCGAAGGGCCGAGGTGGGCTCGCTCGGGCGCACCCTCGGGCAACGGGCATTTCTCATCAGCGGATTGCCCGCCACGGTCAGTCCAAACGTGATGGGCGCCATCGCCCACGCCCTCAAGGCGGAAAAGATCGCGGTGCTCGTCACCGAGGTCATCACGCACGAACCCGAAGTCGACGACGTCGATCGGACCGCCGCCGAGGTCCGGCAGCAAAACCCGCGTGACGGCGATTTTCTGCTGGCCGTCGGCGGCGGAGCGGCCATTGATTTGGCCAAGGCCGTCGCCGCGATGGCCGTCAACGACGAAAGCCCCACGGTCAAGGACTACCTCGAAAACGTCGGCCGCAACCTGAAGCTCGTCCACGACCCGCTGCCCGTGCTCGCCGTGCCGACGACCGCCGGCACCGGCGCCGAGGCGACACGCAACGCCGTGATCTCGTCGTACGATCCGCCGTTCAAGAAAAGCCTTCGCGACGAGCGCCTGGTGCCGCGGATCGCGCTGGTCGATCCGGAATTGACCGTCACGGTTCCGCCGGATGTCACCGCCGCCGGCGGCATGGACGCGATCACGCAACTCATCGAAAGCTTCGTCTCGCGCAAGGCGCGGCCGATCCCTCGGGCGTTGTGCCGGCAGGGGTTGAAGTTGGCGCTGCCGGCGATCACCGAGGCGGTCGACGATGGTACCTCGCGCGAGGCTCGCGAGGCGATGTCGCACGCCGCGCTGCTTTCCGGTATGGCGTTGGCCAACTCGGGCCTGGGCCTGGCCCACGGCGTGGCCGCGGCCTTGGGCACACATTGCCGTGTGCCGCATGGAGCGGCCTGTGCCTTGATGCTGCCGGTGGCGATGCGGGTCAATGCGGGGGCATGTCAGGCGGAATTTGCCCGACTTGCCCATCTGCTCGTTGGCTGCGGGCCGTCGACGCCGGCCCACGAGGCTGCCGAGGCGTTGATCGCCGAGATCGAGTCGCTGTGCGAGCGGGTCGGCACGCCGCGACGGCTTTCCGAAGTGGGCGTGAAGAGCGAACAAATCCCTGCGCTGGTGAAAAGCTCTCGCGGCAGCAGCATGAGCGGCAACCCGGTTGAACTCTCCGACGAGCAGTTGACAACGCTTCTGGAGGGAGTGCTGTGAGCCCTTTATGCCTCTTTCGCCCGGCTGCAAACGACGACGTACGCCCACGCGAAAAGCACCGCCATCACCACGTCGGTCACTGCCAGCGGCTTCCACATGTTGGGGATGTCCGTGCTGAACCAGTAGGAAAACGTCACGCCGCAATAGGCGAGTTTCAAGAGGATTCCGTAGGGAATCAGCTTGCGATTGCCGACCGGATCACTCGCGATTGCGGCGAACATCAGCCCGAAAATCAGCAGCAGCGCCGCGGGAAACTGCACGTAGCCCATGTGGTTCGGCGGCGCAACGCCGAACAGTTGAAACGGGTAGCCCGGCGCGGCCAGGAACAGCAGGCCGAACACACCGTCGTACAGCGCGGCCAAGGCAAACAGAAGCGAGATCCACTTGAGCGGTCTCATGACGAGTCCTCCTCTGCGTGTTTAGCGGCGGCGAGATACTTCCGATTGAAATTCTCTCGCCGCCATTTGGTGATCTCTTCACCGTAAATCCGCACGGTCAGTCGGCGGAATCCTTCGCTCAATTCATCACTGGTCATGTGCTGGGGGCGATAGTTCACGTCGAACAGCGTACACCGTTGCCACTGCCCGTCGTGCAACAGCCGATTTCCGCGCTTCAGCCGCCGGTGGAGCGGCGTGCCGGGGAACGGCGTCTGGATGGTGATCTGCACGTCGTACAGCTCAGCTTCGCGGGCGAACTGATAGACCTGATCGAAGATGTCCGCCGTATGGCCGTCAAGGCCGAGGACGAAGCATCCGTCGACGCGAATGCCGTGCGACTGAATCTGCTTGATGGCCTGTTTGTACTGCGGCCAGCGTTTCCGCTTCCAGTCGGTCTTCAGTTCCAACCCCTCGAGTCCCGCTTCCACCGGGCTTTCCAACCCGATCAGCACCTGGGCACAACCACTGTCCCGCATCAGGGCAAGAAGTTCCTCGTCCTGGTGCACCGATATGTCGGTTTCTGCGAACCAGTGGATCTTACGAGTTTTCAACCCTTCGAGCAACTCCTTCCAATACCGCTTGTTCACCAGGGCGTTGTCGTCGGCGAATTCGATGAAGGGCCGTTGCCAAATCTCACGGATGCGATCGATCTCGGCCAACACCTTATCGATCGGCTTCTGCTTGTAACGTTTCGTCAGGAGGATCGAACTGGCGCAGAATTCACAGTGCCACGGGCAGCCCCGGCTCGCCTGAACGGTCAGGCGGTTGTATCGGGACGGCTCGAGCATTTCGAAGGCCGGCATGGGGGCATCGTCCAGGTTGAATTCGCCCGCCGGCTCGTAGCGCGCTTTGAGGTTGCCGGCCTCCGCGTCGCGTAACACGTCGAGCCAGATGGCTTCTCCTTCGCCGATCACCACCGCGTCGCAGTGACCTGCCGCCTCGTCGGGCAGCGCGCTGGCGTGCAGCCCTCCCAACACTACCGGCACCCCCGCCGCGCGGTAACGGTCGGCCAGCTCGTACGCTTCGGCCATCTGTGCACTGAAGCTGGAGATGGCCACCAGATCGAACCCGTTGGGCAGGGCGTCCATCTTCCGGATGTCTTCGACTTCGAAGTATTCACATTCATGTTCAGAGGGTGTCATCCCCGCAAGCGTCAGCAACCCAAGGCTCGGCAGCGACGCAATCGTCTTGCTCCGTTCCACGAACCCCGGCAAGGTCAACCCGAGCCGCAGCAACTCCGCGTCGCACGCCCGAATGCCGCTCATGGCAACCAGACCGATTCTCATGGCATCAGCCCTCGGTAGATGAAGTCGGCTGTTGCGACAATGAGGCTGACAACGGGGATGAAGAACAGGTGTCGCAGCGCGCGCCGCCACGCCGACAGGAAACAGACGGCGGGCATCGTTGCCGCCCCGACGATGAACAGGGCCGACGCGACGCGGGGAGCCTGGTTCATGTTCAGGTAGTCAACCGACACCACGAAGGCCAGGTTCAGCAATCCCGTGCCCACCAGTGAGACGTGTGTCAGGCGGAGCATCCGCCGCCGCCAGGATGGATACCCCCCAAGCCATCCTTCCGCATGGAAGAACGTCCCGATCGTCGCACCGGCCATTAGCCCGGCCAGGATCGCGATCCAGGCGACATAGAGGTTGACTGTGGCCATCGCAGTGCCTGCTCGTGGACTTCGCCACCCTTACTGGCGGCGGTTGTCCCGGTTGTCCAAAATGTATCAGCGGCGACAGGGAGTTGCAAGCATGGCAGACCCCTTTCCCTTGAGCGTGAAAAGCCAGGGAACCCTGGGGCACTCTGACGATAATACCGGCGGCAGTAATTACGGTGATAGCCGCAAAGTGCTCAGACTGTTCTGTCGATACCTTCGTCAAGACGCCTACAATTCCTATTTTCGATACAACGCACACAAGCGGCCTTGCCGGCACCGGGGGTCCAGCGGCATGAGACGGACGTCATGGCTGCCGGCACTGGTCGTTCTCGTCGTGGCGTGGAGCTTCAATCCGGCCCCCGGCCGCCGGACAGGCACAGCGGATCGACCGGCTCGAAGCGGAACTGGCTGCGGCGGTGGGAATCAATCGGTAGGCGGTTGACTATTGAGTCCCCGGCCCCGAAGGAATCGGCCCCAAACGAGCCAGGTGGATATAGACGCCGTCTTCGTATATGCCGCACTTCTCCGACGCGTCTGAGTCCATATCCACCTCGGCAAATCGGTCGACGTGCATCAGCGCCGGCTCCAGGCCCGCAAATCGTACCAGGTCGTGGGCGATCACGTCGTCGTCGAGGAACATCTGCCCGCCGACGGCGTCGGTGGCGAATGCGACATCGCCCGAAGGCGTGTCGAAATCCAGCGTGAATGCCGCCGGGTCGATGCCCAGGCAATCGAGCCAGGCCTTCAGATACGACTCGACCGAGGTTCGATCGATGAAAACGTGGCCGCGGGAGACGGAGACGTACGCCCTTTGGGACGGTGCGGCGGGGCCCGACCGGCAGAGTGAGTGCGTCGTGGGTGCGAAGTAGATGCGCATCCGTTGCGGCGGCTCGTCGGAGGTGGTCCAGTGCCACCGGGCGTCGTCCCGTGGAAGTTGAATCCTCGAGGTATCGATCCGCGGGCAGACGGAGCGAATCATCGGCAGGGTATGTTCTTCCGGGTGCAGTGCGTACTCCTCGAGCCGGCCGCCGCCCTCGTAGATGACCATTAGCGGTTCCTGGCCGTCGCAGTTGGTCGACTGCCAACTGAACTGAAACGGCCGAAGCCGCAGGTGAGACAGATACGAAGGCAGCACCACGGAGGCCAAATAGGCCTCGACGTCGCTCTCTTTCAGGAATGCCCACATGGAAAGCATCGTTCGTCCCTTGCGGGGGGCAGTAGCGGTTTTGCCCCAGTGTACCGCGTATTGGTTGGGGGCAAAAGGGCCCCTACACCGGCAAGTCGATCTGCGGCGTCCCGCGTCGGGCGAGCGCCCGATCGATCTCGGCAAGTTGCTCGTCGGTCAACCGCCAACCGGCGCCGCCGGCCGTCTCGCGGATCTGCTCGGGCCGCTTGGCCCCGCAAAGCGCGGCGGTGATACCCGGCTGGTGGAGCGTCCAGTTCACCACCAATTCGGCGACCGTGTGACCCGCCGCTTCGGCGATTTCCCGGAGCCGATCGACCAGATCGAGGCTCTTGAGCAGTTCGTCGCCTCGGAAGAGATCGTAGCTGCCCCGGCTGTCGTCCCGGCCGAAGGTCTGATCGCGGCGGATTTTTCCGGCTAACAGGCCCTTCATCAGCGGCCAGTAGACCAACACGGCAATGCCGCGCTCGCGGCACCACGGCAGCGTGTCGGCCTCGATCTGCCGCCGCAGCATGTTGTAAGGCGGCTGATATGCGGTGATCGGGCACTCGGCCGCAAACTCCTCGAGCTGCGGCACCGAGACGTTCGAGACGCCCACGCTTCGCGTCTTGCCCTCTGCGAGCAGTCTGCACAACTCGCCGGCCGTTTCGGCAACCGGCACGTGCTCGTCGGGTGCGTGGAGATAGTAGAGTTCAACGCGGTCAGTCCCCAGCCGCCGCAGGCTCTCTTCACACTGGCGGCGGAGCGTGGACGGAGCGGCGTCGTGGATGAACCGGTCGCCCTCCCGCCGCAGCCCGCCCTTGGTGGCGATGACCATCTCGTCGCGCCGCTTGCCGAGCGCTTTGGCGATCAGTCGTTCGCTCTCGCCGTTGCGCCCGTACATGTAGGCGGTGTCGAGGTGGTTGATTCCCAGCTCGAAACACGCCCGGATCGTCGCCAAAGAGCTTTCGTCGCTGGTTCCCGGGCTGGTCATTCCGGCGATCGGCCCGCAGCCCAGGGCGACTTCGGAAATTTCAATGCCGGTATTGCCCAGCGGGCGGTCGTTCCTGGTAGAGGATAGTGGTCAGTAGGCGGTTGAGGGGGTGGCAATTCATTGCCACCTTTGATCGCAGGCAGTTGAGGAGGTGGCAATTCAACCCGGCGGACAACATTCCGGCGGGCAAACGTCGTGGCTTGGCCCGTGGCTGCCCAATGCCGGCCGCGTCGGGTTCTCCTCGACGCGTTCGACGATCAACTCGCGGATCATCCGCACGAACCGCGGATGGCAGCCGACCACGGCCGTACGGGCCATATTGATGCCCAACTCGTTGCACAGCGCCGCCACTTCAACGTCGAGGTCGTAGGCGATCTCCATGTGTTCGCAGACGAAACCGATCGGCGCGATCACCACGTCGGCGGCCGTGCCGCCGTGGCTGATTTCACGGAGGTGGTCGCGGATGTCGGGTCCGAGCCACGGCTGCGACGGCGGCCCGCTGCGGCTCTGATACGCGAGCTGCCAGCCCGATCGCCCGACACGCTCGGAGACCAGCCGACACGCCTCGCGGAGTTGCTCTTCGTAGGCGCACTTCTCGGCCATGGCCAACGGGATGCTGTGGGCGGTGTAGATCAGCCGCGCCGCGGAACGCCGCTCGGCGGGCACCTCTTCAAATGCGGTCTCGACGCGCTCGCCGGTCGATTCGACAAAGCCCGGGTGGTTGTAGAAAAGCCGGAGCTTGTCGATTTCCGGGGCGTTGAGACCGACTTCCTGTCGGGCACGTTCGATCGCTTCAAGGTATTGCCGGCAGCCGGGATAGGAGCCGAAGGCCGAGGTGACGAATGCCAACGCCCGGCCGACGCCGTCGTCGGCCATTTGACGTAGCGTATCGCCGAGCATCGGGTGCCAATGGCGATTGCCCCAATAGGCCGGCAGTGCCGGGCCATGAGCATTCAACTCGTCGAGCAGCGCAGCGAGCAAGGCCCGGAGTTGGGCGCCCATCGGGCTCACGCCGCCGAGCAATTCGTAATGCCGTGCTACTTCCTGGAGCCGGTCGCGGGGAACCGCCTTACCGCGGACCACGTTCTCCAGAAACGGCATCACCTCCTCCGGACATTCCGGACCGCCGTGAGAGACCAGCAATACGGCGTCGTAAGATTTTGGATTCTGGATTGGGGATTCGGGATTCGGGACGTCGGTCATCATTCATCCTTCACCCTTCATCCTTCCCCAGTGACCCCGACGGGATTTGAACCCGTGCTGCAGGCTTGAAAGGCCTGTGTCCTAGACCTGACTAGACGACGGGGCCGGTAGGCTCGATAGCGGCCAAACCAAGGCTCTTGTGTATAGTCTGCCCGAGGCGGTCGCGTCAAGGGGGCCTCGACCAGGCGTTGCTCGGCAGTTCGGCGACTCGCATCCAGCCAGGCGGGCAGCAACAAGCTGGGAGAGGAATGCTGACAGGGAAGGGGGCGGGGCCGAGTACCCCGCCGAAGAGAAACGGCAACTTACGAATTGCCGCCGGTTTTCGCGGTATCGCGCTTGCTCGGCGCCTTGTCCGGGGCGGCATCGTTGCGGTGGATCGCGTCGAACACCTCGCGCCGGTGGACCGGCACTTCCCTCGGGGCCTCAACTCCCAAGCGGACCTTGTCGCCACGAATGTCCACAACGACGATGGTGATGTTGTCGTTGATGATAATGCTTTCGTTCTTCTTGCGAGATAACACCAACATGGCACGCTCCCTCACTTGTTTTCCAGGGCCCCCTATTTTGAAGCCCGCTGCAAAAACAATGTTCCTATGCGTACGGCCACCCCGTTACTGTACAATACGCCCGTATTGGGTGAAGTCAAGCAAATTTCGAGCCGGACGTCCGGTTCTGGCGCCGATTTCTGGTCGGACCCGATCAGAATTGCTGGGATTTGCCGCGACCGCCCATCTGAAAAAGGTTGCCGCGGCTCCCTCCCGACCAACATCAGAACACGTAAAGCGTTGCTGTAACACGGCTTACGAATGTGAAGCAACATAGTCATGTTTGGTTACATGCTTGTAGTCGCGTCGCCGCGGACCGCCCACCCGGCAAGGACTGCCGAGTATGGGTACATATGCCACCGTAGCACTACAACCTAATCGCCTTTGCGTAGGAAACCTGGGCCTGTAATAATTGAGCAAACGCCCCCGGACTGCGTCCGGGGTGGGTACTAGACAAGAAGAAATGCCCACGAACCGCATCCGGGGGCACCAATACCCTACCACAAGCGGTCTTGCCCAACTCATATCCGCACTGCCTTACATCGACACCCATGCACATATCGAGCTGGAGGAATTTGACGCAGACCGCGACGCGGTGGTCGCACGAGCACGCCACGCCGGCGTCGAGGCGGTGCTCTGTGTCGCGGTCTCCGCCGACTCGAGCCGGGCAGCCATCGCGCTGGCCGAGAGATATCCGGAAATCCACGCCGCTGTCGGCATCCAGCCGAACTGCTGTGCCGAGGCCGCCCAGGGCGATTGGGAGCGGATCGTCGCCATGGCTGATCATCGCCGGGTGGTGGCCTTGGGCGAGACGGGACTCGACCGCTACTGGGACTTCACGCCGCTTGAGGTCCAGCGGGACTACTTCGATCGGCACCTTCGTCTTGCCCGGCAACCCGGCCTGCCGGTGGTGATCCACTGCCGCGAAGCCGAGGCGGACTTGATGGCCATGTTGCGCGAGGCGGCTGCGCGAGAACCTTTGCGAGGCGTAGTGCACGCCTTTAGCGGCGACGCGGCCACGGCGGCCGAGTGCGTCGAACTGGGATTGCACGTCAGTTTCGCCGGAATGGTAACGTATCGGAACAAGAAGTTCCGCAGATTGCGCGACGTGGCCGGCGCGATTCCCGCCGATCGGCTGCTGATCGAGACCGACAGCCCGTACCTTGTCCCGCATCCGTTGCGCGGCAAGCAGAAGCGGAACGAGCCGGCCAACGTGACGCTCGTGGCCGAGTGTCTGGCCGAGTTGCGCGGCGTGAGCGTGGAGGAGTTGTCGGAGCAAACCACGGCGAATGCCCGGCGGTTGTTCTTCGGGTAATCCAATATTA
>JAUWWA010000084.1 GCA_030617125.1 Pirellulales bacterium
CCGGTAGCGGTGACAAAGATGTTTCCTCTCGGCGCCGCATTTTCCATGGTGGTAACCTCGAACCCCTCCATCGCCGCCTGCAACGCGCAGATCGGATCGATCTCGGTGATTAGCACCCTGGCGCCGTAGGATCGCACCGCCTGGGCACAGCCCTTGCCGACGTCGCCGTAGCCGCAGATCACGACGACCTTGCCGGCGACCATCACGTCGGTCGCCCGCTTGATCCCGTCGGCCAGCGACTCGCGGCAGCCGTAGAGGTTATCGAACTTGCTCTTGGTGACCGAGTCGTTGACGTTGATGGCCGGGATGCCCAGTTCTCCCTTCTCGTGCATTTGGTAGAGCCGGTGGACACCGGTGGTGGTCTCTTCGGAGAGTCCCTTCATTCCGGCAAGCAGGTGGCTGCACCTTTCCTCGTGGACCATGGCGGTCAGGTCGCCGCCGTCGTCGACGATTAGCTCCAACTGCTTGCCATCGGGGAAGTAGAGGGTTTGCTCGATGCACCAGTCGTAGTCCTCGTCGGTCTCGCCCTTCCAGGCGTAGACCGGCACTCCGGTGGCGGCGATAGCCGCGGCGGCGTGGTCCTGGGTGGAAAACTTGTTGCAACTGCTCCAGGTGACCTCGGCGCCGAGCTGCCTGAGGGTCTCAATCAGCACGGCGGTCTGGACGGTCATGTGCAGGCAGCCGGCGATGTGGGCGCCGGAGAGCGGCTTCTGCCGGCCGTGCTTTTTTCGCAAGGCCATCAGGCCCGGCATCTCGTTCTCAGCCAGATCGATTTCTTTCCGGCCCCATTCGGCCAACGAGATATCGGCAACCTTGTAAGGCAACTTGGTCTCGGTCTCCACTTGAGCCACGGCAATTCTCCTACTTCAGTTCCTTGATTTTAATGTTGCGAAACCAGATGGGCGCGCCGGCGTGTTTGCCTTGCAGCCCGATCTTGCCCCGGGTCGGCAACTCGGCAAGCGGCTTGCTGAGCCACGGCGGGATCTTGGATCCGTCCGGGTTGGTCTTGTTGGACGTCCACTTGTTCATGTCCATCGACGTGACGCGCACGCCGTTGAGCACCACGTTGATTGTCTTGTCCATGCAGGTGATTGTAAAGCGATTCCAACGGCCGGGTTTCTTCACCACGCTCTTCGACGGCGCCAAGTGACCGAATATGGCGCCGCAGTGCCAACTCTTGGGCGCCTTGGCCCATTTCTCGGCGTAGTCGTCGGCGATCTGGATCTCCACGGAAGTGGGAATCCAGTTTTTCATGTTGCTGCAATAGACGAAGACACCGCTATTGGAGCCGGGCGCGGTCTTGAACTCGAGGTCCAAGATGAAGTTGTCGTAATCGCGGGTAGTCCAGATGGCCTTATCCTCACTGGCCGTGAGTTCGCCGTCGGATACCGTCCACACTCCCTGGGGCGCGGCGGCGTTGGAGAGATCCGGCGCAAACAGCGGTTCCCATCCGGTGGTGTCGGGATGTAACTTCGCGGGAACCTCCCGATCAGCCGCAGTGACCGCGCCTGCCAGAAGAGGCAAGACCAGTACCAATGAAAGACATTTCATGGCAATTCTCCTTCCATCATGTTGTGGGATTTGTGGGTCACTCGCGAATGCCACGGCTCATGGCGTTTCATTCTTGTGCACCGAACGCACAAAACACATGATAGGCACTGTACCCCCACCTTGGCAAGGGGGAAGCGCAACCGGACCTGAAAAAGAGACACCCCAGGTTTCCTGCGCTGTCAACGCCAGCAAACCCCGGGCGAAAATGGGCAAGAGGCAGCATGTCGCCTCTTCTGCTCAGAATGCTTGGCGGGCTGCGTGGACGAAGGCTTCGACTGCGGCCGGGTCCTTTTTGCCCGGGCTCGACTCCACGCCGCTGGCCGTGTCGACCGCCTCCGGGCGAACGGCGCCGATCGCCTCGCCCACGTTGCCCGGCCTCAACCCCCCAGCCAGAACCAGGGGCGGGAGCGGCCGATCGCCAACCGGCCGGTAGGTCTTCACGGCCGACCAGTCGGCCACCTGGCCCGTGCCACCGTAAACGCCCTTGCGGCAGGCGTCGACGAGCACCATCTTGGGCATCCGGCCGAGCGAATCGCAGTGACCGAGGTACTCGCCGACCGGGAACATCCCATCCGGCCCGAGCCGGAACGCTTTGATCACGCGCCGGTCTCCCAGTTGCATCAGGAAGGTGGGCGGCTCGTCGCCGTGGAGTTGGATCAAGTCGAGCCCAAGCTGATCGAAAACCCGGCAAATCTCCGCGGCCTGGGCGTTGACGAACACACCGACCTTGACAATCGGCCGCGGCAAGGCGTCGACGATCTCTCGGGCCCGAGCGAAGTCGATGCATCGCGGGCTTTTCTCGTAGAAGTTCAGCCCGACGGCGTCGGCGCCCGCACGGGCGACCGCCAGGGCGTCTGCCACGTTCGTAATGCCGCAGATCTTGATGCGAAACATCTCAAGCTTCAGTCCGTGATCCGTCGATCTCGAATTACAGCAGATTGTATGCGCCGGCCCGCGCGTCGGCAACATCCTATTGATGGGAACCTGCGATGAACAGAGGCGGCAACAAAGTACGACACATGGTCCGCACGAGACCTTCGTGGAAGCAGCACAAGCTGCTGTATGTCGTTGTCTTTGCCGCCATCGCGGGGACAGTCTACCTGTGGGGACCGCGAATGGCCGGGCAATCGGGACTTGTCGAGGACTACACGGCCACCGCCACGCTCTGTGTGCAGATGCCCGTGCCGGAGACCCTAAACGCTGAAGAGGTCGAGCGATACATCGCCTCGCCGAAAAACTTGCAGCGGGCGCTGTTGCAGGTGGGCCGCACGATCATGCCGCGGTCGGAGGAAACGGCCGCCGACACGGCCGCGCGCGAAGCGCAGCGGCTATGTCGCGAAGTGCGGGTCGATACGGCCGAAACCTCCACGCCCGGCGAGTTGCGCGTCTCGATCACGCACCGCGAGCCGCTCCCGCAACACTGCACCTTCTTGGTCAACACCCTGGCCGAGCAATACGCGAGCGATTGCCGTGCCCAGTGGAAGGCGCGCACCCAGCGGGCGTATGTTGAAGCGCAAGAGATGCTGACCCGTGCGAAAGAGGAAATGCTCGCGGCCGACGAGCGGCTCGATGCGTTCCTCGAAGACATGTTGAAGCAACGCGAACCCTCGCCGCCGGAACTAATACCGTCGAAGCTGATGGCGGTGAAGCCGATCGCGGCGAAGCCGATACCACTTACGCCGCCGGTATTGGCGGCTCCGGCTGCGCCGTTGCTGGTCGACAATCCCGCATGGCTCGAACTCAGCGAGCAGTTGGAGCAGATACGGCAACGTCGCGAGCAGTTGCTCGCCGACCGCACGCCGCAGCATCCGCAGGTTCGTCAGACCGATCTTCGCATTGCGGCGCTTCAGAGGGAACTTGCACAAGTTGCGCCGAAGATACCCGGCACGCGGTCGCAGGTTGTAGGGCCAACGCTGCTGCCGACGCCGACCGAGGGAATACCTGTTGAGCAAGCGCCATCGCCGGCCGTCGAGCTTCCCGCCTCCGAGTCGGACGAACAGACACTGGCGCAGCAACGCGACACGGCGAGGAAGTTTCGCGAGTTGAAGGTGGCGGCGGATCGGACCGCGCGGGGGCACGATCGGGCGGTCCGCACGGAGCGCGAAGCCTGGCGCCGGTGCGGGCGAGAGCCGCGGATCGAGATCCATCGCGCCGCGCCGTTGGAAGTTGCCCACTCGGCCGAGTCCGACTTGGGGCTGTCCTTAGCCGCGATTCTGGCCGGCATGGTGGGCGTGACCGGCTTGGGAATGATCTTCGCCGGCGCGGCCATGGAGCCGACCCTCGGCTCGATCGAGCAGGCTGAGGCCCTCCTTGGAATTCCCGTTATCGGCGCCATCCCCGAAGCCGCGCCGCAAGGCTGGCGATCCTCGGCACGACGGCGGCAGATGCTTCTGCGTGCAGCCACAATCCTCGGCGGACTGCTCCTGCTTGCCGCGCTGGCAGCCGCGGCGATCTACGCGCTGGCGCCCTGCTAGACTCTGCATGTTGGACAAGGTAGGACGGATTTTCGGTCCGTCGTGCGCATTCATTCTCCATTCTCCATACCTTACTGCTTCATCCTTCATCCCGCCGGTGCCGAATCTAGTGAAAGGACGCGTACACTCCGAAGTTGCGGCGAGGCGTCCGCCGAACGACGGCTCGGCCAGTCGGGCAATATGAGAAACATGCGTTATGGATGACGGTTATTTCGATCTCGGCAGGCGGGCGTTCCCGTCCGTGCCTCAGGTCGATCGATATTTCCCCGCCGCGGCTATCGAGACCGCCCGGCAGACCTTGACCCGCTGCCTCCAACGCGGCGAGGGGCCGGGACTGGTTGTCGGACCCACGGGAACCGGAAAGAGCCTGCTGTGCCGCGTGCTGGCCGCGCAGTTGAAGGACTCGTTGCGGGTGGCGCTGCTTGCCGGCGGGCGGTTGAACAACCGGCGGGCATTGCTCCAGGCGATTCTGTATGAGTTGAGCAGGCCATACCGCGGCATGGACGAAGGTGAAACCCGGTTGGCGCTTGTCGACTATCTGACCACTGAGGAGAATCGCCACGAGGGCATCGTCCTGCTGATCGACGAGGCGCACACGCTCCCGCTTCGCACACTCGAAGAGGTCCGGATGCTGACCAACCTGGTTCACGACGGGCGGCCGCTGGTTCGGTTGGTGTTACTCGGCGGCGCCGTACTGGAAGAGCGTTTCGCCAGCCCCAAGCTCGATTCGTTCAGCCAGCGTCTGGCGGCGCGGTGCTATTTGGAATCGTTCAACCGAACTGAGACGCAGGACTACATTCGCGCCCAGGTTAATTCCGCCGGCGCCGCCGGCGAGGAAATCTTCCCGGACGAGACGTGCCGGAGCGTCTATCAAGCGACCGACGGGGTGCCGCGCTTGGTCAACCAGGTGTGCGATCACGCGCTGCTCTCGGCGTATGTGGCCAAGCGAGGGCAGATAGCTCCCTCGGACATCGAGGAGGCTTGGGCCGACTTGCAGCAATTGCCCACTCCGTGGAACGGAGAACCCGACGACGAAGGCGCCGCCGGCAACGTGATCGAGTTTGGCGGCCTGGACGATTCGCCCAACGAAACCGGCGAGGCGGGCCTCGAGAAGTCCTCGTCCCCGGCGCTTCGGATTTCGCCGGGTCTGGACGAGTCGGACCTCGCGCGCGAGCCGGCCGAGCAACTCGGGCGGATCGAGAACCTGCTGGTCGACGCCGAGGAGGACTTCCAACCGGCCGGTTCGATCGCTCCCGAGGTGGAATTGACGTTCGACGAACCCGGCTGCCCATTTCAGGAGAAGTTCCAGCACGAAGAGGTCGTCGCCGACCGCTACACCCATGGCGCGGGGCCGACAACCGGGGAACCTTCGCGTGCAGCGCGTCCACGGCAAGCGGAAGTAGCCGCCGAGCCTCGTTACGATGGCGTCGAGCCGGCACGTTCGATCGTTGCGGTTCGGCAGAACCAGTACGGCCGGTTGTTCGCGACGCTCCGCCGCGGTTGACGGTCAAACGCATGCCGCGGCGGACATGCCCGAGCCACATCGGCCGCAACCAGAAGAGAGCGCGAACGATGAGTCGGATGCTCGAAGCGTTGAAACGGATCGAAGAGCGATCGCCACGGCCGCCGGAGCATGTCGATGAGGCGGTCGAAGCGGCGCTTGCGCGGGCGGAAGCCGCTGCGGAGGCTGCCGCCGACGAGTTGGGTGCCGACGAGTTGGGCGCCGACGAGTTGGGCGCCGACAAGTTGGGCGCCGACAAGTTGGGCGCCGTCGAGTCGGCCCCTGAAGAGGCGCCGGCCACTCGACCAACATGGCCGCCGCTGCAAAGCGAAGCACACCGGCGGGCTTTCGACGGACTAGCCGAGAAGGTGCTGGCGCAGTTGCCGCCGGGAAGGCCCGCATCGCTGATGTTTACCAGCCCGCTCGATGGCGACGGGAAGACGCAGACGCTGGTTTCGCTGGCCGGAGCGTTGATCCAGCGCGCCGACGAGGAAATACTGCTGCTCGACGCCGACATGCGCAAGGCCGATCTGGCGGCGCGTATGGGCGTGGAAACGTCGGTCGGCCTGGCCGACGTGTTGACCGGTGCGGCCGGTTGGCCAGAGGTGGTGCGCGGGACGATGCTACCACGATTGAACGTGCTGCCGGGCACGAAACGCTTCGCTGTGGATGGACGAACGCCGGAAATAGTCAATCTCGAACCCCTGCTGGCGGAACTCGCCGAACACTACCGCCTGGTGTTGTTAGACACGTCTTCGCTCGCCCATCGCCAGGTAGCCCCGATGGGACGCTATTGCAGCGGCGTGTACCTGGTGGTGCGCCTGGGCCACACGCCGCGGCGAGCGGCACGCGAGGCGGCCATGGCGATCGAGGCGTGCGGCGGCCGGCTGCTCGGCAGCGTGGTGCTGGGATGTTAGCACTGCAATGTTAGGTTGAGCAGCAAGTTCTCGGCCGTCAGTCTTCTCGTTTCCCCATTTTACCCTGATTATACCATTCGGATTGTGGGCAATCTCGCCAAAATGGGGCGGCTTTCCTGGTTGTTCCGATTTTGACGGAAGTTCCGGTCGGGCGATTTCCGATACCTCCTCTACGATGTCCCCTGGTGGAAGGTCCATATTCACCGCCCTTTGCGAGGTATTCAAGATGAAATCGATCCAATGTCTCGTTTGGAGCTTGGTTGCGGGAACTTGTACGCTGGCGGTGCTCGCCGGCGATGCTCACGGGCAAACCGAACGCTTCGGGGATTGGCAGACGCAGCCCTCGGCCAGGAGCGACTGGTCGCAGCGGGTCCTGCGGCGCGGGGGCAATCCCCTGCGCAGCGCCCCGGCCGACTTCGTACATGCAGACCCCAATCTGCGGCAGGCCGCCGGCAAGCAGGAACTCGAGCCGGCCCCGGCTGCTAAACCCGAACCCGAAGCCGCTTTGGACATGACCTTCGTGGAGCCGGCCGAAATGCTCCCGCCTGGCATGGCTGCGGCTCGACTGCCTTGCGGCAACCGCTACGGTCGATACGACGGCTATGAAACCTATGACAACTGTTGCGACGCCTGCGGCGGCGATTGTGGTGACTGCGGCGGCTGCGGCGGATACCGCTACGGCTGTGGTGGGTGGGGATGGTGGACGAAGGAATTGACGCTGTTCGCCGGCGTACACGGCTTCAA
>JAUWWA010000136.1 GCA_030617125.1 Pirellulales bacterium
GCCAGGGAGCCGACGCCGAACCCGATCGCGAACTCTGGCAGGGCGGCTACTGCTCAAAGGCCATGATCGGGGCCTGGATCCTCGGCGGGTTGGTCACGCTCGTGCTATTGATCCTGGGGGTCTATTACCCGAAACAGTGGCTTTGGATAGCGATTGTCGTCGTGGTGTTGGGCCTGTGGACCTACCAGTGGCTCAAACTGTTCTACCGCCGGCTGAACGTCCGCTACACCTTGACGACCCAGCGCTTCATGCACGAAAGCGGCATTCTTCGCCGCGTGACCGACCGCATCGAAGTGATCGACATGGACGACATCACTGTCGACCAAAAGGTTCTCGAGCGGCTCCTCGGCGTTGGCACTATCACGATCACCTCCAGCGACGCGACGCACCCGGAACTGATCATGCCGGGCATCGAGAACGTCAAGCAGGTGGCCGGCATCATCGACGATACCCGGCGCAAGGAACGCCATCGCCGGGGATTGCACATTGAAAGCATCTGACGTTGCTTTCCTCGGTTGGGCACCGTGTCAACGGTTCCGCTTCTCCCATTTTTCCTCGGCCGCGCTGCGACGCGAGTAGCGGGGCACCAGCTTCCAAAGGTCGTCGCGGCGGCCGGAAGCATACTCCCGCGCCGCGATTCGGGCAACCGTCGACGCCCGCGGCGGCCAGTATCGCGGGTCGAGCACGGTCACGCGGTCCGGCACACAGTCGGCCAGTTTGTAAAGCACCGGGCCGGTGATGACCGCGCCGCTGTCAAGGGCATCGAGCCAGGCATCGGCGGCGACGAGCTCGGCTACCGTGATCGGCTCGAACCAACCGCGCTTCCCCCGCCGGAACGATCGGGCGACGACCTCGCCGCGCTGCGCGTCGACCGCCACGTTGATCGTTTCGACGTCCTCCGGGGCGCCTGCGGCGATGGTCTCGAGCGTATCGACGCCCAACACGTCGGCACCAGCCGCATAGGCGAACACTTTTGTCGCCGTCACACCTATCCGCAAGCCGGTAAACGAGCCCGGACCGATGGTGACGGCCACCAGGTCGACCTCGTCGCTTCGCCACTGGACCTGCTCAAGCAGCATCCGCAACGTGGGCGCGAGGGACTGGGCGCTCCGTTGCTTTGGATTTAACTCCAATTCGGCCAACACCTTACCCTCGCAAAGCGCGGCAACGCCGCCGATTCTTTCAGTCGTTTCCAAGGCCAGTACTCGCACGATACACCACCCATACGAGGGAAACGGGCAGCGGACACGCGCGGCCTACCGCTCAAGCCGCCATTACACAGGAGCCACCCGCTGATCCCTTACCTAGCTTGTCGCCAAGGCCCGGAATGCACAAGGGCATCTCTACTTGACCCCGTCATGCCGCGACCATAGACTACCGTAGAGAGCCTTTGGACGGTTCCTTGCCTCGCACATCCTTCGCTGCATGCCGTAGACGCATGAAAGTCTGATCGCGTGAAACGAGCTCTCATCAGCGATATCCACAGCAACCTCGAGAGCCTCGAGGCCGCGCTGGCCGACATCCGGGAACAAGGGATTACCGAGGTTCTCTGCCTCGGCGACCTCGTCGGCTATGGTCCCAACCCGTGCGAGGTCATCGACGCAGCCATGCAGTGCCCGGTTTGCCTGCTGGGCAACCACGACCAAGGCGCCCTGTTCGACCCGGAGGGCTTCAATTCCGGGGCGGAGCGGGCGATTTTTTGGACCCGAAATCAACTGGAGAACTCCGAGGGAAGCACCACCGTACGCGATCGACGTTGGGATTTCCTCGGCGAGTTGCCCCGAAATTACCAAGAAGGCGAGTTGCTGTTCGTCCACGGTTCCGCGCGCAACCCGTTGAACGAGTACGTTTTTCCCGAGGACATCTACAACAAGCGTAAGCTGGAGAAGATTTTTGCTCTGATCCGGCGCCATGCCTTCCAGGGGCATACGCACGTGCCGGGGGTCTTTACCGAGGACTTCGAGTTCTTCTCGCCCGAGGAAATCAACCACGAGTACCACCTTGGCGAAAAGAAGACGATGATCAACATCGGTTCGGTCGGTCAGCCCCGCGACGGCGACCCGAGGGCGTGCTACGTGGTGCTGGAAGACGACGTGGTCCGCTTTCGTCGCGTGGAGTACGACTTCGAGACCACGATCGAGAAGATCTACGAGGTGCCGGACTTGGACAATTTCCTCGGCGACCGGCTTCGCGACGGTCGCTAGCGTCTTCCCACCCCCCACGAGCAAGGCATTTCACCCATGGAACGGCGTTTCGTCCTCTTTGTTGTGCTCTCGTTCGCCATCCTGTTGGGGTATTCCGCGCTGATGTCGCGGCTAAACCCACCTCCAAAAATCCCACCTAGGCTCCCCAAAGTCGCCGACCGCCGCGCCGCCGGCAAGGAGGGCCCCGGGCCGAAGGAGGAACCCGGCAAGCCGCCCGGCGTCGTCAAACCCGGCGAAGGCCCCGAAGAACCGGCCGAAGGGCCCGGCGAGGCGCCGCAACCCGTCGCCAAGCAGCCGGCGATTCCCCGGCAGTGGGTCTCGCTCGGCTCGGCCGATCCCACGGATTCCTATCGCATGTGGGTGACGCTGTCGAACAAGGGCGCGGCGGTGGAGCGAATTGAACTTAACGGCCCCCGCTACCACGAGTTGGACGTACGAAGCGGCTACCTGGGTTCGGTAGTGATGGACGCGGCGCTGTTCGACGCCACCAGCAGGGGAAAGGGTTGCCCGGTGCAGATCGTCGGCCCCGGCACGCCTGCCGCGAAGGCCGGGCTGAAAGTTGGCGACCTGATCGTCGCGCTCGACGAGACACCGATCACCAGCTTCAAACAGTTCCGCGCCGCGATGGCGAAAACGAAGCCGAAGCGCGAAGTGAAGCTTACCGTCTTGCGCGGCGGTAAGAAACTGGGGTTGACGGCCAAGCTTCGCCGCAATCCGTTGCAGTTGATCCGGCCCGAGGGAACCGATCCGCGTTCGTTCCTGCTCACGCTCGACCGTATCGGCCACGAGACGCTCGAAGACCAGCGCAAGCGGGATGTCTGCATCTGGCGAATCGCGAACGATCTTGGCGTCCACGAGTCCGATGTGAGCGCCTTGGACATATCCAATCTGGATAGGGAGGCGGGCAGATTGCAGGTTCCGGCAAAGGGCGAGAACGCAGAGCGTTGGGCCCATCTGACCGACGCAATCATGGATGCCGTGATGGCGTGGCTGAGTGTCCGCGGCAACGAGGCGGGCCCCTTGTTCTATTCGGTGTCGATCGAAGGGACCCGGCACCGTCTTTCCCCGGAACGTATTGATGCGATCCTCTATCAATTCCGCGACGAGGCCCGGCAACAGCGGGCGCCGGAACTCTTCCTCGAACTCGACGGCGTGGAGCTTCGCACCGGCAATTGGAAGGTGGTCAAGGCCGGCATCGACGAGGCCGCCTTCCGCCGCGTGCTGCCGAAGTGGGGGTTGGAGATTACCAAAACCTATCGCTTGGCCAAGGTCCCGCGCGAGAAAGCGGGCAACCGCGATTGCAAGGCGTACCACCTCTTGCTCGACGTGAAGATTCGCAACATCTCCGGCGAGACGCGCAAGGTGGCGTATCAATTGGACGGCCCGACCGGGCTGCCGGTCGAGGGAGTCTGGTACGCCAACAAGGTGAGTCGCACTTGGAGTGCGGCAGGGCTGCGCGACGTCGTCGCTTCGTTCGACCACGCGGTCCCGATCACCGTCAATTGCCCGAAGATCGCCAAGGGGAAGCTCGACCCGCCCTGGCGGGACCAGTCGCTGACGTTCATCGGGGTCGATGCCCAATACTTTTCGGCCATGATGATCCCGCAGAAGGAAGACCCGGCCGAGATCTGGCTGGCCCAGTCGCAGCCACTGCGCGTCGGGCCCGTCAACGAGAAATTGTTGAAAACAACCAACACGTCGTGCCGCATGATCAGCCAATCGCAGGAACTCGCGCCCGACGCCCAGTTGACGCATCGGTACATGATCTTCGCGGGCCCGAAGGCGAAGAAGCTGTTGGCGCACTACGGCCTGGGCGAGCTGATCTACTACGGCTGGCAGTGGTACGCCTGGTTGGCCGTCGGCTTGAGCCATATCTTGCACGTGGTCTACGCCGTCGTGCACAACTACGGGGTGGCGATCATCCTGCTGACGATCCTGGTCCGCGGCTGCATGTTCCCCTTGAGCTTCAAACAGGCCGCCGGCATGCAGAAGATGCAGCAGTTGCAGCCCGAGATCAAGAAGATTCAGGAGAAGTATAAGAACGACATGGAGGGCCGGGGCAAGGCTCAGCAGGAGTTGTTCCGCAAACACAACTACAATCCGTTGAGCGGTTGCCTGGTGCTGTTCATTCAGTTGCCCATCTTCATCGCGCTGTACCGGTCGCTGATAGTCGACATCGAGTTGCGCCAAGCGCCGCTGATCGCGCAGAGCGTTCGCTGGTGCTCGAACCTAGCCGCCCCCGACATGCTGTACCACTGGACCTGGATGCCGGACATGATCAAGGGCGGCGTGGGGCTGTTGGGCCTGGGACCCTATCTGAACATCCTGCCCATCTTGACTATCGGACTGTTCATCGCGCAGCAGAAGATGTTCATGCCGCCGCCGACCGATGAGCAAACCGCCATCCAACAGAAGATGATGAAGTTCATGATGATTTTCATGGGCTTCATCTTCTTCAAGGTGGCCAGCGGGTTGTGCATCTACTTCATCGCGTCGAGTTTGTGGGGGCTGGCCGAGCGACAATTCCTGCCGAAACACAAGCCGGCAAAATCAGGCGAGAAGATCGAGTCGCGCGCCGACGCGAAGGCGAAGGTCCGAGCCCAAGCCGCCGCCGAGACCAAGGCGAAGGCGCGGCAACCGGCCGCCGGCCGCGACGGCGCCGCCGCACGCCGGAAGAAGAAAACCCGGCAAAAGCGGTAGGCAGTGGATAGTGGATAGAACACAGAGGGCGGCTGCCACCAAGCATTCATCACTCATCATTCCCCAAATCCCTAAATCCCCAACTCCCTAAATCCCTAAATCCCTAGTCCCCCACCTCCGTGTTTCCCCTCGACGACACCATCGCCGCCATTGCGTCTGCGCCCACCGGCGCGGCGCGGGGGATCGTCCGGCTCAGCGGCCCGCGGATGTGGGCGTGCGTGGAAGCCGTATTTCGCGCCGGTGAACACGCCAAGCCGTCGTCGTTCGACGCGCCGCGAGTCCTCTCCGGCACCATCTGTTTGCCGGAGGCGGCATCGCCGTTGCCGTGCGACGCGTATCTCTGGCCCGGCCAGCGAAGCTACACCGGTCAGCCGGTGGCCGAAATCCACACGCTCGGGTCCCGGCCGCTGCTGGAGGCCGTGGTGCGCGCCCTGTGCACGGCGGGCGCCCGACTGGCCGAGCGGGGTGAGTTTACGCTTCGGGCGTTTCTCGCCGGGCGGATCGACTTGACGCAGGCCGAGGCCGTGCTCGGCGTGGTCGACGCCGCCGATCCGCACGCACTCGACGTTGCGTTGGCGCAACTCGCCGGAGGACTCGCCGGACCGTTGCACGAACTGCGCGACGGCCTCGTCGAGTTGCTCGCGCATCTCGAAGCCGGGTTCGATTTCGCCGACGAGGATCTACCTTTCATCACGCCCGCCCAGCTCGATGAACAGCTCGCCGGCGCCTGGCGGGCCGTCGCGAACCTCGCCGCGCGGATGGTCTCGCGCGATCAGCGATCGCAGCGGATTCGCGCCGTGCTGGTGGGAGAGCCGAACACGGGCAAGAGCAGTCTGTTCAACACCTTGGCCCGCGACGCCGGTGCGTTGGTCTCCGAGCATCCCGGCACGACCCGCGACTACCTCACCGCCGAACTGGACCTCGACGGGGTGAAGTGCCAACTGATCGACACGGCGGCACGCTGCCA
>JAUWWA010000321.1 GCA_030617125.1 Pirellulales bacterium
ACCAGTACGAGAGGTACGTTCCCTCGCACTGACGCAATTGCTGTTGTATAATTGACGACATATCGGGTAGTGCGCCAGGAGCAAGGTGACGCCATGCCGCGGCAGCGAATCCTGACCATTGAGGACGATCCGGCCATTCGGCGGGGAATTGTCGACGCGTTGCAATTCGCCGGCTACCAGACGCTGGAGGCGGGCGAGGGCGAGGCGGGACTGGAAATGGCCTCGAAGAGCCACTTCGACCTGCTGCTGTTGGACCTGGTCCTGCCCGGCCGCGACGGATTTGAGATCCTCCGGGAAGTCCGCCGGGGGCGGCCCACCATGCCGGTCATCATTCTCACCGCGCGGGGAGAAGAGGCCGATCGCGTTCGGGGTCTGCACGACGGGGCCGACGATTACGTCGTCAAGCCGTTCAGCGTCAAGGAGTTGCTGGCTCGCGTCGAGGCCGTTTTGCGTCGCAGCGCCGAACGCCCCTCCGACGTGGCCCGAATCAATATCCCCGGCGGCTTGATCGACCTGGAACGTCGGGAGGTCCGCTTCGATGACGGCCGCCGCACGGAACTCTGCGAACGCGAGGTTGAGTTGGCCCGCTACCTCGCCGTCAACTCCGGCCGGGCCATCTCCCGAGACGAACTGCTGGCGAACGTCTGGCGAATCAGCCCAAAAGGCCTCAACACGCGGACCATCGATATGCACGTCGCCCGGCTTCGCGAGAAAATCGAGCAGGATCCGAGCGAGCCGGCCGTACTCCTCACCGTTCACGGCAAGGGATATATGTTTGCGAATGATGAAGAACGATGAATGATGAATTGGGAGACACCACACACTGCCCACTGCCTACTGCCCACTATCCACTATGAAACGCCACTGGCACATTTGGATCGGCTTTGTGCTCTGCCTGACAGTTGTGCTGGCGGCGATGGGCTTCATTAGCCTGACGGCCTTGCGGCTTGACCGGGCGGAGGCAGACGCGCGGCGTGCAGAAACAGAAGTCCGGCGTCAAGCGGCCTGGGAGGAGAACGTGCGTCTGGCGCTCTGGCGGATGGATTCGGTGCTGGCGCCGTTTGTCGCCCAGCAGAGTGCCTATCCCTATTTTGCCTACAGTGCGTTCCTGCCGGTGAATCGGGCATACAGCGCAATGTTCAATCCCCGCGGCGGCGGCGAGATGCTGATTCCGTCGCCGCTTCTGAGCGATCCGTCGCCGAACATCCTGGTCCACTTCCAGTTCGAGCCCGACGGACGCCTTACCTCACCGCGGGTCCCCAGTGTCGGCAACTTCAAGCTGGCCGTGCCGAAGCACGTTACGGAGGCGACGGTCGGGCAGGCCAGGGCGCAACTCGCCAAGGTCGAGTCGCTCGTCGACCGGCCGCGCCTCCTGGCGATGCTGCCCGAAAGTGTGCCCGAGCCGATCGAGATGATTGCCTCCCCGCTGAGGCAGACGCCCGAGCAACGCCTTGCACAGCGGCAGCGGCGCATGGTCGAGCTTCAGAACCGAGGGCGTGGTGCAGTCGAGTTCAACGAGCGCAATTACGCCTTCCAGGAACAGACAACCAACGTGATTGCCCAGAATCGGGACCTCAGCCGGCAGAATCCGCTGCTGCCATCGACCGACGTCAGAGGCGTGTTAATGACGCCGCTTTGGATCGACGGTAAGTTGTTGCTCGCCCGGCGTGTTGCCGCCGGCGGCCGCGAGTACGTCCAAGGGTGTCTGCTCGACTGGCCGGCCATCAAGGCGTCGCTGCTGGAGGTGATCGAGGACCTGCTGCCGAAGGCCGACCTCGAACCGATCGCGGCCGCCGCGGCCGAAGGAGAAGCCCGCATGTTGGCCGCGGCGCCTGTCCGGCTGATTCCGGGTGAGCCGATTGTCACCGCAATGGCCCTGGGTGGCCCGTCGGCCGGGGCCAACGGCTCTTTGTCGCCGATCGTGCTGTCGCTCATGGTCGCGTGGGTCTGCGTACTGTTGGCGGGTGTGGCTGTCGCCGTGCTCTTGTTCGGCGTGATGCGACTGGCCGAGCGTCGGGCGTCGTTCGTCACCGCCGTTACCCACGAACTGCGCACGCCGCTGACTACGTTCCAAATGTACGCCGAGATGCTCGCCGAAGGCATGGTCGGCGACCGCCAGCAGCAACGGCATTACCTCAACACGCTCCGCGGCGAGGCGATGCGGCTGACTCACCTGGTCGAAAACGTGCTTTCCTACGCCCGGCTCGAACGAGGCCGAACCGACGGACGCCTTGTTTCGCTCCCGGTGGACGAACTGATCCAGCCGGTGAAGGCCCGCCTGGCCGGATACGCCCAGCGGGCCGGCATGGAGTTGATCATGCAAGACGATGGTCTGGCGGGCGAAGCCACGGTGCGGGCGATCGCCTCGGCGGTGGAACAAATCCTGTTCAACTTGGTCGACAACGCCTGCAAGTACGCCTCCACATCGGCCGACAAGCGGATCCACCTGGTGCTCTCCCGCGGCAATCGCGCGGTGGAAGTGAGTGTTCGCGACCACGGCCCCGGCGTTTCAGCCGCGGTGCGGCGTCGGCTTTTCCGATCGTTTTCCAAGTCGGCCCACGAAGCGGCACACACGGCGCCCGGCGTCGGGCTCGGACTGGCGCTGAGCCGCCGGCTCGCCCGCGACATGGGCGGCGATCTGCGGCTTGATGAAAAGGTGACCGACGGGGCCCGATTCGTGCTGACGTTGCAGTCCACCCCATAAAGCCGCGACCGTTGGTCGCGCCGATGAACTCGCGACCATCGGTTGTGCCTCGATTATGGCGCGACCACCGGTCGCGGGTTTATGGGGGGAAGCTCATTCCTCGGCCATGTACGGATAGCGGAAGTCGGTCGGCGGGAGGAAGGTTTCCTTGATGGTGCGGGGCGTGACCCAACGTTCGAGGTTCAGCCAGCTTCCGGCCTTGTCGTTGGTGCCCGACGCCCGCGAGCCGCCGAACGGCTGTTGGCCGACGACCGCACCGGTGGGCTTGTCGTTGATGTAGAAGTTCCCCGCCGCGTGCCTCAGCGCGTCCATCGCCTTGACGATCGCGCTGCGGTCCAGCGCAAAGATCGCCCCGGTCAGCGCGTAGGGCGAACTGCGGTCGCAAAGAGCGAGCGTCTCGTCGTACTCGTTTTCCGGGTAGACGTAGACGGTCAACACCGGCCCGAAGATCTCTTCCACCATCAGCTTCGATTGCGGGTCTTTGGCCAGAACGACCGTCGGCTCGATGAAGTACCCGGTCGAGTCGTCGCGCCCGCCGCCGGCGAGGATCTCCAGCTCCGGGCTGCTGCGGGCGTAGTCGACGTAGCCGCCGATGGTCGAGAACGCGTTGCGGTCGATCACCGCGCCCATGAAGTTGCTGAAGTCGCACACGTCGCCCATCTTTATCTGGTCGATAGCCGCGAGCATTCCTTCCTTGACTTCCGGCCAGATTGAATCGGGGATGTACGCTCGCGAGGCGGCCGAGCATTTTTGGCCCTGGTACTCGAACGCGCCGCGGACCAGCGCGGTGACCAGTGCGTCGACGTCGCAACTGACATGAGCGAAGACGAAATCCTTGCCGCCCGTTTCGCCGACGATCCGCGGATAGGCGATGTACTTCCGGATGTCGGAGC
>JAUWWA010000106.1 GCA_030617125.1 Pirellulales bacterium
ACGCAAATGGAAAATGTCGGATAAGACGTGGACAAGCACAGGCATCACATGAGCCATAGTGGACGACAAGAAATGCGACTGTCATCGATGGACAGATGATAGCGGCATAAGATCCGGCTTACTTTGTGTCGTTCTCGGCGACTAGGCGGTTGCGTAACACGCCAACGCCTTCGATCTCGACCTCGACGACATCACCTATCGCCATGGGCTTGGTTTTCCCTGGCGTGCCGGTGAACACAAGATCGCCGGGCTCGAGCGTGACGTACTTGCTGATGAAGCTGACCGTTTGCGGAATGTTGTGGATCATGTTCTTCGTGTTGGTCTTCTGACGCACTTCGCCGTTGACTCGCAATTCCATGCCCAGTTCATCCAGCTTCAGGCCGGACACAATGAAAGGTCCACACGGGCCAAAAGTATCCGAACCTTTCGCACGCCACCACTGCCGGTCGCTGCTCTGCCAATGACGAGCACTAATATCATTGCCGCACGTAATGCCAAGCACGTAGTCGAGGGCGTCCGCTTCCGATACGTTCTTCGCCTTCTTGCCGATTACGACGACGACTTCCGCCTCGTAGTGCACCTGTTCATGATCGCTTGGCTGCACAACTTCGCCTTCGTGCGCAAGCAGACTAGAGGGAAGCTTGAAGAATGGTTCGGGTGTTTCCGGCACGGGCGCGTCGCCCAAGTGATCGCGATAATTGCCAGCCAGGGCAATGACCTTTCGGGGCGTGGTGGGAACTAAGATCGTTACATCCGCCAGCTTGTGTGTCTTGTCCGTCGGCGTCCACTTGCCGAACAGATCCCCTTCGATCTCCTTTACGTTGTCACCCTCTACGACACCATAAACGTCTTTACCGTCGGCACGAAAACGAACGAACTTAGTGACTTTGTTCACGTGATGGTCGCCCCATGAAACAGAGTGGAGGTTAAGGACCGAGACAAGCAAAGCAAGAAGCACGACTCGAGAAGCGGCAATCATGGCGTTCCTTTCTTCTTTGACGGATCATGGTCGTCGGTCAATGGCTAATTCTAATGCGACTCATGACGGGAAGGAAGTATCGGGTTCCAGCTTCAATCTGAGAGATTCCGGCTACAAGGAGTCTTCGTCGGCTACGCCGTTGAGGACCAGCCGGCTGACATGATTTTATACCTGTTCGTCACATATGTCAAGGACTATTGGAACGCTGGTTGCCCCAATCGGCCGCCGCGCATACAATCCAACGCCATGCTATTCTCCTGGTTCAGAAGACGACGGCGACGAAAGCTGCTTGCGCAGCCGTTTCCACGAGCGTGGGAGCATATGCTCGAGCAGAACGTCTGGCACTACGCCTACTTGTCGCGCCCACAGCAACGGAAACTCCGCGAGCGGCTGCGCGTGTTCATCGCCGAGAAGGAATGGGTCGGATGTGGCGGGTTGGAGATGACCGACGAGGTCAAGGTCACCGTGGCCGCCCAGGCGTGTTTGCTACTGCTGGGGATGCCGGGTAACTACTGCTTCGACCACGTCCAGACAATCCTCGTGTATCCCGGCGCGTTCCTGCGGCCGTCCGAACTCCAGAACCAATATGGCGTCGTCGACGAGGAAATGGCGGCCCACGGCGAGGCGTGGCGCCGCGGGCCGGTCATCCTTTCCTGGGACCGCGTCCTCGAAGACGGTCACTATCCTCACGACGGTCACAACCTCGTGCTGCACGAATTCGCCCATCAAATCGACGCACTCGACGGCGAGATGGGCGGCACGCCTCCGTTGGGCAGCACACGCCAGTGGAAGCGATGGCACGACGTCATGGAAGGGGAGTTTCACCGTCTGGAGAACGCCGTCCGGCGAGGGTGGCCCACGTTGCTCGACGACTACGGCGCCACCAATCGGGCGGAGTTCTTCGCGGTGGCCACCGAGTGCTTCTTCGAGCAGCCCGAGGAACTATGGAAACACCATCCGGAGTTATTCGACGTGCTCCACGATTTCTACCGCCTCAACCCGGTCGAGTGGGTGGCGTGATCGGTGTCCCTCATCTTCCGCTTCGCCGGCGGGCATAACCGGCTGGTTTGGACGGGCAGAGAACCTCTCGTAATCGCCCCCCTTCTCAAACGGCCCACCGCGCTGGTAAGATTATGGGTTGGCGACCGCCACCAAGCCCAAACCAGGCAATTGAAGGAAGGTCAGGAAGAAAATGTCCAAAAAAGCCGCGAAACCCACCACATCAGCCGCCACGGGCTCGGCGGGGAAGAGCAGCGCCGTGCTGGAAGCCAACCCCGCGCTGAAGACCGCGGTCGCCCAGATTGAAAAACAGTTCGGCGAGGGGGCCATCATGCCTCTGGGGGCCGAACACGCCGGCCCAGTCGCCGGCATCTCCACCGGAAGCCTCTCGCTCGACATGGCCCTGGGCGGACAAGGCATCCCCACCGGACGCGTCGTCGAGATCTTCGGGCCCGAGGCGGGCGGCAAAACCACGCTGGCGTTGCACGTGATCGCCCAGGCCCAGCGAGCCGGCGGCATCACCGCGTTTGTCGACGCCGAACACGCCCTGGACCCCACCTGGGCGAAGAAGCTGGGTGTCGAACTGGAAACCCTCCTGGTTAGCCAGCCCGGCTGCGGCGAAGAGGCCATGAACATCACCGAAATGCTCATCCGCTCCAACGCCGTCGACGTTATCGTCATCGATTCGGTCGCGGCGCTGGTCCCCAAAAGAGAACTCGAAGGGGAGATCGGCGACACACACGTCGGCCTGCAGGCGCGCCTGATGAGCCAGTCGCTGCGCAAGCTCACCGGCGCAATCTCCAAAAGCAAAACCTCGGTCATCTTCATCAACCAGCTTCGCGAGAAGATCGGCGTGATGTTCGGCTCGCCGGAAACCACGCCCGGCGGCCGGGCGCTGAAGTTCTATAGCTCCTGCCGGATCGACGTGCGGCGGATCGGACAAATCAAGGACGGCGAACAAGTGATCGGCCAGCGGGTCCGTGCGAAGGTCGTCAAGAACAAGGTGGCGCCGCCGTTCCGCACCGCCGAATTCGACATGATGCACGCCGACGGCATCAGCTACGAGGGCGACATTCTCGACTTGGCCATGGCGGAGAATCTCGTCGTCCGAACCGGAGCTTGGTTCCGCTATGGCGACGAACAGCTCGGTCAGGGCCGCGAGAAAGTCCGCGAGTATTTCAAGGAGAACCCCGATTTCGTCGAGGAGCTAAAGCAAAAGATCCTCGTCGCCCGTGGCTTGGCCGCGGCGACATAGCTGCCGCCGGCCTGGAGGGCGTGGTAGAATAATAAAGCCGCGACCGGTGGCCGCGCCCGAAGAGGGGAGACTGACCGCCAATGCCAAGCGTCTACATCGAGACGACGATTCCCAGTTACTTGACTGCTATCCCAAGCCGCGATCTGGTTGTCGCCGGTCATCAACAAGTCACGCACGCGTGGTGGCGGACGGCGAAGGATCAATTCGACGTGTTCATGTCCGAGAAGGAAGCAGTAGGAGGCATCGAATGAACCACGATCCCATGGTCGACGAAACTCGTCGAGTCCGCGAGCGTCTTCTCGCCCAATTCGATGGAGACTTGGGCAAGTATGTGGACCACTTGATCGAAGAGCAGGCCAAGGATAGTGATCGGCTGGTCACAAAGGAAGAAGTCCTCCGCAAGAAGCACGAAAGCGAGGAAACACGCTAACAGCGAGGACGTTGCCCTGGGCTGGAAGAACGCGGGGCCTTCGGCCCGGAAAGGCCAAGATATGAGAGAATGAGCGATGCGCGACGATTCAAAAATCATTGAAAAGATTCACAAACGGATTGGGAAGCCGGTGTCATTCAATTACCCGGGCGATGATGAAGAGGACAAGCTCGGAGTCCTGAAGGACCGGGCGATCATCCGGAGTAATCCCGGAACGAAGGGCGTACCATATTGGGATGTCGTCGACCTCATTGTTTTCCCCGATGAACCCGAGCCCGAGTGGATCAGAATCGGATACTACCGTCGTCCGAAGACGACGAATCGGCTCGTTTGGGCAAGCCAAACAACTATCACAGAACCCATCGGCACGTGGAAGCGCATTCTCTTCAAAGCAGCCCAGGAGAAGCCGTGGTTTCGGGAGCTCTTGGAAGAAATCGTAAACGAAATCCGGAAGTGAATGAATTTTGCAGACAAGCCCATACGTTGTCGCTCCGGCAACTGGTCAAGCATGTTCCGTATCCAATCCGCCGCAATCTTGCTTCTCTGCGTGGGTATTCCGGGCATACTCCGCGCTCAGGAATCGTCGTCGGGCATCGAGGCGACAGCGGCGATCGAAAAGGCGTTGGTCGACGTGATCGCCCGGGCCGAGAAGTCGGTGGTCGCCAGTGCCCGGGTGAGGGTCGAACGGGCCGGCGAGACGTTCGGCTTCGAGACACGGCCCGATCCGTTCGGCCGCCGGCCGATCCCTGCTTCTAAACCGGAGCCGACCGATCCCGATTTCATCCCCAACGAATACGGCGCCGGCGTGGTCGTCGGCCGCGGGCTGATCCTGACCGCCTACCACGTGCTGGGCGAGGAGAGCCTGTATTACGTCACGACGCACGAGCGGAAGGTATACCAGGCGTGGGTCAAGGGCGCCGATCCCCGCAGCGACCTGGCCGTGCTGGGGATCGAGGCGGCCGAGTTGCCGCCGATCCGCTTCGGCGACGCCGCCGGCGTGAAGAAAGGTCAGATCGTTGTCACGTTGGGCAATCCGCACGCCATCGCCCGCGATGGCCAGGTGAGCGCCGGTTGGGGGATCGTCTCGAACCTCGCCCGAAAGGTCCCGCCCGTGCCCGGCGAGCCCGCCTCTACCGGCAAACCAACCTTGCACCACTTCGGCACGCTCATCCAGACCGACGCCAAGTTGAACCTGGGCGCCAGCGGTGGGCCGCTGTTGAACCTCAAAGGTGAGATGATCGGGCTGAGCGTTGCGCTGGCCGCCACGGCCGGATACGAAACCGCCGCCGGATACGCCATCCCCGTCGACGCTACCTTCCGACGCGTCGTCGAGACGCTCAAGCTCGGCCGTGAGGTCGAGTACGGATTCCTCGGCATCCAGCCGGGCAACCTGACCCAGCAGGAAGTGCTCGCCGGGATGCACGGCATTCGCGTTCATCGCGTGCTTCCCGGCACGCCGGCCGATCGATACGGTCTGCGGGAAGACGACGTCGTCACTGCCGTCAACGGCCGGCCGATCCACGAATCGGACGCCCTGGTGTTGGAGGTAGGCAGGCTGCCCGTCGAGGCGGTCGCGCGGCTGAGCCTGCTGCGCAACAACCGAAGACGCACGGTCAACGTCACCTTGGCGAAATACCCGGTTCGCGGCAAGAAAATCGTTACCGCGCCGCCACCGAGTTGGCGCGGCATGAGAATCGACTATCCGACGGCGTTTGTCGATCCGGACCCCCTGGCGCAGGCCGGGATGACGATGTTCGGCGAAGGCGTGATCGTCGTTGACGTGGAGAAACACAGCCCGGCATGGGAGGCGGGGCTGCGTCGCGGGATGCTCATCACTAGAGTCGGCCGCGTGAACGTCCGCACGCCCAAGGAGTTCCGCGCGGCGGTCGCCCGGCACTTCGGGCCGGTCCAACTCCACATGGCCGACGAAGAAACGCCGCTGCGGACGGTGACGCCGGGGTCCTAACCACGAAAAGAGTATTGTGAAATGAATGAAACGGAACTGCTAACCCGAATCACGTCCAATCCGCAGATCTACGGCGGCAAGCCGATCATTCGAGGCCACCGCCTGGCGGTCGAGCATGTGATCGGCATGCTGGCGGCCGGCTCCACCGAAGAAGAACTGCTGGCCGGCTACGACTGGCTTGAGCCCGAGGATATTCGTGCTTGCCTGGCATACGCCCGCCGGTGTCTTGCCGGCGAACGCGTCGAGCCGGCCATTGCGGGAACCAATTGATGCGAGTGTTGCTCGATTCTTGCGTGTGGGAGCCCGCCGCCGCCGAGATTCGCGCTGGGGACCACGACGTCAGTAGCGTCAACGACTGGGGCGGCGACCCGGGCGATGAGGTGATCCTCCGACGCAGCGTCGAAGAAAACAGAACCCTCGTCACGCTGGACAAAGACTTTGGCAATCTGGTCTTCGTCCTCGGCCAACCGCACCGGGGCATTGTGCGGCTAGTGGGCCTTCCGGCGCGTGAACCAGGACGGATGGTGCTGGATGTGTTGGCAAGGTTTCAACGAGAATTGGAAGAGAACGCCTTGATCGTGGTTGAAACCGACCGAGTGCGCCTCCGCATGCCGCCGGTCGATGCCGAATAGGACGCCCACCGTCAGTATTGCCTCCGTTCGTTGCTCGGTATCTTACTTCCCACCCAATTTCGCCCGGCCGAGGGCTTCGTAGATGGGGCCATGGGGCGTCAATTGGCTGGAAAAGACGGTCGCCTGGCGAACGCTTAAGCGGCCGGCGTCGAAATCGGCGTGCTGCTTGACGAGCCGGCCCAGCTCGGCCACGCCCGGGCCGCCGCGACGCACCCGGCCGATCTTCCGAGGCGGGCCGACGCCGAGAAACTGCATGCGCAAGACCAGGTTCTCCACCGCCGCCTCCAACTGATCGTCCACCGCG
>JAUWWA010000035.1 GCA_030617125.1 Pirellulales bacterium
GAACCACTTCAATCAAAGCCCGCGTCAAGTCCTGTATTACGGCCTCGTATGCCAGGTGCGCCGCCGCAAGGCCGATCAGGAAAACGGCGATGAGAATCAGGACTTTCCTTCCCTCCCGCAACTCGGGATCGGACACCACGCGGGTCTCGTGGAGAAGCACACGGAGCGAAGGCGTCTTCCGGCCGTGGTTCGGTGTACCTTGGGGCACGCTGAGTATATCGTCTTTGGCGGGCATAGTGGAACTTCTCATCTCGACATCGGTACGGCGGGCATCTTCTGAATCGGGCACGGGAAATCGTGGCAGGCCCCTGGGCACCCCCAGGATGCCATGAACGTGCCCCAAATGCACCCCTAATATAACGTATTTATCTTAACCGGAAACTCGCCTGGAGTCAACTGTTTGGCTCCCCAATTGCCCTGCGTAGTCTCGGAAATTTTCTTCTGCAATCGCGAAATTCGATCTAATCCCTACGACTTACTCCGCCCCGCGCGGCGTTGCCAAGCAGCTCAATCGCCCGATCCACGTCCGCCTCGCCGACGTCCAGGTGGGTCACCGCGCGGATCGTATCCCGGGCGGTTGGAAGCATCAGCAGCCCGCACCGCTCCAGCCTTGCGGAGAACTCCATCGCGGTTCCTAGGGAGGGATCGACGCGGAAGAAGAGCATGTTGGTGTCGATCGAATCATCCGCGAGCTGAAGCCCGTCGATCTGCCGGATTCCTGCGGCCAACCGTCCGGCGTTGGCATGGTCCTCGGCCAGGCGGTCGACATGGTGATCGAGGGCGTAGAGTGCGGCGGCGGCCAGGATGCCGGCCTGGCGCATTCCCCCGCCGAGGACCTTCCGGTGGCGGACGGCCTCGGCGATCAGCCCGGCCGGCCCGGCCAGCACCGAGCCGACCGGGGCGCCCAGCCCCTTGCTGAAACAGACGCTGACCGTCTCGAAATGCTTTGTCCACTCGGGCGCCTTGATCCCGGTGGCCACGACGGCGTTGAGCAGCCGGGCGCCGTCGAGATGGGCTCTCAGCCCTTGGCCGTGTGCCCAGCGGCAGATGGCCTCGACGGTTTCGTAGGGTTGGATTCGGCCGCCGCCGCGATTGTGCGTGTTCTCCAGGCAGACCAGCGCCGTGCGAACGTAGTGCGGGTCGTCGGGCCGGATCAATTCTCTGAGTTGCTCGACTTGCACCACGCCGCCGGTTCCCCGTACCGGCCGGGCCGCCACGCCGCACAACTGGGCGTAGCCGCTCTGCTCGAAGTTGTAGATGTGACTGCCCGACTCGCAGATAAGCTCTTGCCCTGCACGGCAGTGCAGCCGCACGGCGATCACGTTCGACATCGTGCCCGAGGCGACGAACAACGCCGCCTCCTTATCGAGCATCTCGGCCATGCGGCGCTGGAGCCGATTGACGGTCGGATCCTCGCCGAACACGTCGTCGCCGACTTCCGCTTCGGCCATCGCGCGGCGCATCGCGGGCGTGGGGCGGGTAACGGTATCGCTGCGAAAATCCAGGAGTTCGTGGGCCAAGGCTGGCATTCTTCGGCAAAGGGAACTACAAGAGAAACACCATTATGCGCGCCGTCGTGGCCGGCGGCAAGGACCCGGCCGCGACACAGCAGGCCGCGGCGCCCCGGTGGACTCTTGCCGGATTTGCCGCTATTCTTGTGCAGGCGCCGTTGTGTGCAAGATGGAGACGCCCGAAATGCCCAAGATTCTCCCATGTCCGCGCTGCGCGGTGGTGATCTTCGCCATGGCGGCGGTCGCCGGCTGTTCCAAGCCGGAGCGCGCCCCGGTTTCTGCCCCCACGACCCCAAAGGTGTACACCATCGGCGTCAGCCAGTGCACGCGGGACGATCCCTGGCGCGTGCAAATGGACGCCGACATTCAGGTCGCGGCCGGGGAACATGCCAACGTGAAGGTCGTCTTCGAGGACGCCGAAGGTGATTCGCCGAAGCAGTGCGACCAGATCGCGCGGCTCGTCGAGCAGGGCGTCCACCTGATCATTATCTGCCCGAACGAGTCACAGGCGCTCACCGCCCCGGTGGCCGAAGCGTACGAGGCGGGCATCCCGGTGATCGTCATGGGCCGGGCGTTGATCGGCGATAAGTACACGTGTCTTATCACGGTCGACCATGCGTCGATCGGCCGTGTCGCCGGCGAGTGGCTCGCCGCGCGGCTCGCCGGAAAAGGCAAAATCGTCGAACTGAAGGGTGCGATGGATACCGCCGCCGAGCAGGAGCTGTACCGAGCTTTTCATGAAGCGTTGAAGGACCCCGGCTTCCGGATCTTCGAGGTCTCGACGCAACGCAACGAGCCGAAGGCGCGCGAGGCAATGCGTTCGGCACTCGGGCGGTACGACGATATCGACGCCGTGTTCGCGCACACCGACCGCTGGGCCCAAGAGGCGTATCAAGCCGCCGAAGACGCCGGTCGCCAGGAGGGCATCGTCTTTGTCGGCGTCGGCGCCTTGGCGGATGAAGGAATCGAGTACGTCAAGAACGGCATCCTCGAGGCCACGATCGAAAACCCCACCGGCGGCGCCAAGGCGATCGAGCTGGCGCGGAAAATCCTCGCCGGTGAAAAGGTAAACAAACACATCGTCCTCGGCGCCCGGGTCTTCACCGCCGAAGACGTCCGCCACCGCGGCGGAAAACTCGATTGATCAACGCCGCACCCGTCCCCTTTTGCGGCTACTTCCCAGGTGCGGGGCGTTGCACTATACTGGGCACTGTCCGAGAACGACCTTCGAGTCTCGACCGTGCAGCCAAGCCGACGCAGAGACTGCTCGCATCACCCCCGAGGTCTGAACACATGGCCTTGAATCTTCAGGACAAAGAGGACGTGGTGGTGGTCACGTTTCAGGACACGAGAATCCTGGACCAGACGCAGATTGCGGAAATCGGCGAGGAGTTCAAGAACCTCACCTTGCAGGCCGCCGCCGACCACAAACTCCTGCTCAACTTCGACCGCGTGCAGTTCATGTCGTCGAGCATGATCGGACAGATCTTGCGGCTGAGCAAGATGTGTAAGAGGGACAAGGTGAAGCTGAAGTTGTGCAGTATCTGCCCCAACATCATGGAGGTCTTCAACCTGATGGGGCTGCGCAAGGTCCTCGACATCTACGACACCGAGCACGACGCGATCGAAGCCTTCGGTCCACGGCGGCTGGGTTGGTTCCGGCGGTAGATAGCCGGTGCGCCGCAGTCCGTGCGTAGTGACCGCATTCATGCGGTTCTTGGGCAAACGTGGAGTTGACCGTTTAGCGGGGCCGCGACGCGGCCCGCTCAAATCCGACTATCACGCACCTGCGTTGCGGCCCCGCTAAACATGACAATTAAGCTGCGATAGACCACTCCTGGCTACTTCACGGGTATATGGGGCCACGCTATACTACGGGCGTCCGCCGTAGCCATGCCTTTGCGGGGCTGCCCCGGCGTAGTACCTCCAGTCTTCTTCAGAAAGGGGAAAACCATGGCCCTAGCACCTTTTGGACTTCCTGGTTTGGCCGAACTTGTTGTACTGTTATCACTATTGAGCAGCTTTGGTCTTCCGCTGGGGATTCCCCCGGCGCCGGAAGATCCGCTCATGGCCCGAGTGGCGCCTCAGCAGTGTGTTTTCTACACAACCTGGTCGGGCACGGCCGCGCCCGATGCGAACAGCCCCAACCACACCGAGCAACTCCTGGCCGAGCCGGAGGTTCAACATCTCGTCAAACAGATCGAGCAGAAAGTCGTCGCCGGATTACGGCGGGCCGCCGGCCAGAAGGGCCCCGAAGCGGCCGCAATCGCCGACGACGCGTCGAAGTGGGCAAAGCGATTGCTGGTGAACCCCGCGGCGATGTTCGTCTCGCACGTGAAGATCGGCCCCGCCGGGCCCGACGTCCGCGCCGGCGCCGTGATCAAGGTCGGCGACGACGCCGCACAACTGAAGGCGACGCTCGAGAAATACCAGGAGAAGTTCCTGCGCGACGCCGCACGGCCGGTGACCATCGACGGCCAGACGTGGTATCGCGTCAAGCTTGGCCCCAAGGCCCCGGCAATCACCTGGGGCGTGAAAGGCAAGTGCCTGATCCTCGGCGTGGGCGAGGAGGCCGTTGAAGGCATCCTTGCGCGTGCTCGCACCGCGCCGCCGAAGTGGCTGGCCGACCTGCGCCGCCAACTGCCCGTCGATCGCACGGCGACCGTCAGCTACGTCAACCTGAAAACCCTCCTCGACACGTTCGCGCCGATGGGCGGACCCAAGGCCGCCGCGGCGATCGATGCGGCCGGCCTGGCGAACCTCACCTCGGCGGCCTCCGTCACCGGGTTGGAGGGGGCCGGCTTTGTGAATCGAACCCTCTTGGCGTTCGACGGGGAGACCGAAGGGTTGCTCCGCGCTCTGGTCGACAAATCCCTCGCGCCGGACGACCTGGGGCCGATCCCTCGCGATGCGACCGTCGCGTTGGCCGCGCGGCTCGATGCCGACGCCCTCTTCGAGGCGTTCCTTGCAACGCTCGAGAAGTTCGAGCCGAATGCCGAGGAGAGAATGCGCGAAGGGGTCGACGAACTGGAACTGGAACTCGGCCTCAACCTTCGCGACGACCTGCTGAAACCGCTCGGCGACACCTGGTGCGTGTACAACTCGCCCGGCGAGGGCGGGCTGGTGATCACCGGGTTGACGGCCGTCGTGAAGATCGACGATCACCGGCGCCTGGCCGCCACCGAAGAAAAACTCGTCGCTCGGCTGAAAGCTGAGTTTGGTCAGAATGAAACCGACCGCCGCCGTCTCGCTGGTCGCATCGAGGAGTTCAAGTTTGCCGGGCAGGACGTCTATTTCTTCAATGCGAGGGACAACGACTTCCCGCTGGCCCCTTCGTGGTGCTTGACCGAAGACGCGTTGATCGTGGCGACGTTTCCGCAGAACATCAAGGCGTATCTCTCGCGTGGCCCGCAGTTCGAGTCGCTGGCGACCGTCGGCGAGGTGGCCCCGCTGCTGCAATCGGCCGGCGGCCCGACGATGCTGGCCTACTGCGACACGCCGAGGCTGTTCGAGATGGTCTATCCGTTGGTCCCCTTTGTCGCGCAGGTGGCGCTGGGCGAGATGTCCCGCGAAGGGATGATCGACCTTGACGTGTCGATCCTGCCGTCGGCCGCCGCGATCGGCAAACACCTTCGGCCGAGCGTGGCCATCGTACGGCGCACCGAGGCCGGCATCGAACTGACCAGCCGCCAGTCGTTCCCCGGCGGCAACGTCGGCGCCACGGCGCCGGTCGGCGTGGCGCTGTTGCTCCCGGCCGTGCAGGCGGCGCGCCACGCGGCCCGGCGGACACAATCGATGAATAACCTGAAGCAGATTGCCCTATGCTTGCTCAACTACGACGCAGCATACGGCTCACTCCCACCGGCGTTCACGACCGACGCCAAGGGCAAGCCGCTGTTGAGTTGGCGGGTGCTGATTTTGCCGTATCTGGAACAGAAACCGCTATACGATCAGTTCCATCTCGACGAGCCTTGGGACAGTAAGCACAACAAGACGCTTATTGCGCGGATGCCGCAGGAATTCAAGCCCCCCGGCGGCAAGGCGGCGCCGGGCAAGACCAACTACCTGACAGTTCGCGGCAAGAACACGGTATTCCCCGGCAAGGACAAGATCAAGTTGCCCGACATTCTTGACGGAACATCAAACACGATCGTGGTCGTCGAGGTCAGCGACAAGTCGGCCGTGATCTGGACCAAACCGGACGATTTCAAATACGACGAGAAGAAACCGTTCGCCGGACTCCTCGGCCTGCGCCCCGGCGGGTTCAACGCCGTGTTCTGCGACGGCTCGGTCCACTTCATCGCGGAATCGATCGAGGCTGACATACTCAAGCATCTGTTCATCCGCAACGACGGAGAAGTGATCGACATCAGATAACTCAACGCCCCCCGCCGTTGATCGAATCTCCGTGGAATCTCAGCGGGATAAGAGCGGGATCGGGGATTAACGGGAAAAAGTGGGGCGGGCTCGGAACTCGGGGCTGGAGCGTTCCATTTTGCATCCCGAGTCCCGAACCCCGAGTCCCGAATCCCCAGTGCGGCCTCCGGCCGCAACGAAACGGCGGGCGGTGCCCGCCCGCTAAACGTCGATAGCACAACCAGCCGCCTATTTCTCCAGCGCCCCGATGCTCTTGAAGTCGTCCCGAAGCGCCGGGTAGAGCTGTTGATAGATGGGGAACGCCCGATCGTAGTGTCTTTTGGCCTTGCGGTCGGGCGGCGTTTCCTGGACGACGCGGATCGTGGCCGCGCAGGCCTCGCGGACGTTCTTGAACGCCCCGGCCCCCACGGCGGCCAGCAGGGCCACGCCGTAGGCCGGGCCTTCCTCGGTGTTGATCGTGACCACCTTGCGGCCGAAGACGTCGGCCTGAATCTGCCGCCACAAGGGGCTCCGCGAGCCGCCGCCGGACGCCCGAATCTGACGCACCGGCACGCCCAACGCGTCGAAAATCGCCAGGCTCTCGCGCATCGAGTACGTCACGCCCTCCATGATCGCGCGGAGCATGTGCCCGCGCGTATGGGCGAGCGTCAGCCCGACGAAGCAACCGCGGGCGTCGGGGTCGGCGTGCGGGGTCCGCTCGCCGGAGAGATACGGCAGGAAGAAAAGCCCGTGGCTGCCGACGGGAGCTTTCCGAGCCTCGGCGGCGAGGATGTCGTAGACCTCTTGCTTCGCGCGTTTGGCCTTTTCGACGTCGGCCTTGCAGAGTTCGTTGCGGAACCATTGCAGCGAGCCGCCGGCCGCGAGGTTCACGCCCATCATGTGCCACTTGCCGCGGACCGCGTGGCAGAAAGTGTGGACGCGCCCCACAGGATCGATCTTCACGTCGTCGCTGTGGACGAACACAACGCCGGAGGTTCCGATCGAGGTGGAGAGCACGCCGCGGCTGACGATGCCGTTTCCGACGGCCCCGGCCGCACAATCGCCGGCCCCGCCGACCACCACGCAGTCGGTCGAAAGCCCCAGCAGCCTGGCCGTCTCCGCGGTGAGCGTGCCGGTGACGTCTTCCGACTCATAGCATTCGGCAAACAGGTCGACGTCGAGTTCCAGGGCCGAGAGCAGCTTCTTCGACCACCTGCGCTTGGCCACGTCCAACAGGAGCGTGCCGCTGGCGTCGCTGACTTCCGTGGCGAACTCGCCGGTCAGGCGGCGGCGGATTTCGTCCTTCGGCAAGAGGATTTTACGGACCCTGTCGAACTTCCGCGGCTCGTGGTTTCTCAGCCAGAGGATTTTCGGTGCGGTGAAGCCGGTCAGGGCCGGGTTGGCGACCATGCGAATCAGCTTCTTGCGCCCGCCGGCACGGCGCTGGATCTCGTCGCACTCGGCGGCGGTTCGCTGGTCGTTCCAGAGGATCGCCCGGCGGACCACCTTGTTGTTCTTATCGAGAAAGACGGAGCCGTGCATCTGGCCCGATAGCCCGATGCCCTTGACGTCGGCCGGCCCCAGCTTCGCCTTGGCGACGACCTTGCGGACCGAGCAGATCGTGGCCTGCCACCAGTCTTCAGGCTCCTGTTCGCTCCAGAGCGGTTTAGGGACGTAACAGGGGTAGGTTTCCATGGCGTCGGCAAGGATGCGGCCCTTCTCGTTCATCGCCAGGGTCTTGGTGCCGGAGGTGCCGATATCGATTCCGAGGAAGACACTCATCCGTCCCTTTCGCATGGTTGAGGTGTCCGCGTATGCTCACGGAGCCACCAGTTCAACCTGGGCTGAAAGATTCCTGCACCGCCCACCGTACGGTGCGCTTACCCGGCGCCGAGGATGTCGGCCACGCAGACGCATTTGGGCGATCTCGACGATCTCTTTCGGCACCGGTCTGGCGTGCCGTACCCGCTCGCAGATTGCGTCGGGAGCACGGCGGAAGAGATTGATCCTCGGGTCTTTCGATGCTGCTTCGAGGAGGGACTGCATCGCCTTGTACAACGCAACGTAGGCATCCAATGCACACGTTCCCATACCTACCTGATCGGTATTCAACGAGTGCGCAACCCACATTCCCTCTTCGTCGTCACTTAGGTACAGCACCCAAGAATCGATGAATTGGTCTGGCAGTTCCGGCATGTCTTATCTCCATACGCTATATTGGACACTCAGCATCCACTAGTCGTATTTTAGCACACAATTCTTCTGGTTCAAGGGGGTTTGCATGGCCGGCACGATGTGCCTTTTCCCGCTGCGATTTCGGTGGTAGAATGGCGCCACGCCGATGGCGGCAATCGACAAGATGGAGGATTCGCATGGCGATCCAATCACTCGATCAGCACATCCTCCGCCTGCTCGCCACCCTCTTCTGCCTCCTGCTTGCCGGGTGTCCGAAGCCCGGGGCCGACGACAACGCCTCCTCGACGCGTGGGCCGTTGGCCGGCGTGACGTTGCGGCTGTTGGTCGTCGGCGATCCGGCCATCGCGGCCGGCGCCGGGCAGTTGCGAGGGGAATGGGAGGCCCAAACCGGTTGCGACTTCACCCTCGAGCAACTCGGCCAACAAGAATTGGCCGACGCCGATGCGCTCGACGCCGACGCGGTCATCTGTCCCTCCCATCTACTCGGCGTACTGGCCGAACGGGAACTCGTCGCGCCGCTGCCGAAGAAACACATGCGCTACGATGGCGGGCCATGGGCCGAGACCTTCGAGTTGCCCAAACTCCGCGAAGCCGCCTGGGCCGAGCGTGTCCGGGCCGTCTCGTTCGGCTCGCCCGTGATGGTTTGCTACTACCGGCCCGACCTGCTCGAGAAACTCCGCCGCCGGCCCCCGCGGACCTGGGCCGAGTATCAGAAACTGGCCAAACTGCTGGCCGATCGCAAGGCGCTCGGCGAAGTCGCGCCGGGAACAGACGCCACGGCAAAGGCTGCCCGGTGGTCGGGTACGATCGAGCCGCTCGGACCCGGCTGGGCGGGTATCGTCTTGCTGGCCCGCGCCGCACCCTACGCCAAACACCGCGATCAGTACTCGACGTTGTTCGACACCACCACGATGGAGCCGCTCGTCGCCGGCGAACCGTTCGTCAGGGCGTTGCGGGAACTGGTCGCGGCAGTGAAGCTGGGCCCGAGCAAGCAGCTCGAGTACGATCCCGCCGCCGTCCGAGCGGCCTTCTGGCGAGGAGAGTGCGGCATGGCGCTGAGTTGGCCTACTGCCGCCGCGGACGTGCCGGCCGCCGAGGGAATCGAGGTCGGCTTCGTCGAACTGCCCGGCTCGAAAGAGGTCTTCAACGTCGGCACGTCGACGTGGGAGAGCCGCGCGGACGACGACGATCCGCGCGTGGTGCTGCGGGGTATCGCCGGGCGGCTGGGCGTCGTTTCGGCCAAATCGGCCCATCCGGAAGCGGCGTGGCAGTTGCTGTTTTGGCTCTCGGGCGAGCAGTTCAGCCCGGACGTGTGTGCCGCAAGTCCGGCCGTGACGCTCTTCCGCCGGTCGCATACGCAGAAGCCCCTGGCATGGGTGGAGAAACCGGTCTCCATGTCTGCCGCGGCCGAGTACGCCGCCGTGGTCGAGGCGGCGATGCGGCACGAACAGTGGTTGTTCGCCCTGCGGATTCCCGGTCGCTCTCAGTACCTGTCGGCGCTGGACGCGGCGGTCCGCGCGGCGGTGCGAGGCGAGCAGTCGCCGGCCGAGGCGCTTCGGCAGGCCGCTGACCGATGGCGGGCGATCACGCAACGGCTGGGGACCGAAAAGCAGAAATCGGC
>JAUWWA010000091.1 GCA_030617125.1 Pirellulales bacterium
CCCGTCGCGAACGCCAAGGCCCTGATCGACACCTTTGTCCATCAAGGATAACACACGCGACCGACGCACTTGGAAAGGCTCGCAAGGGGGCGGCTGGAGGGGGGAAAAACAGGCCGCCTGACGGTGCGATTTCGCCCTGCTGCAGATCGCCCAGCAACATTTGCGGACGCCCTGTTTGGGCGTCGAGGAGATGAGGGCATGGTTGCGAAGGGAAGGCAAGCCGGTCAACCCGAAGCGGATTCTCCGGCGTGAAGGCAGCATATCTTCTTGCCCACCAGGAGCAATCCCGCCTTTACGGCCCCTGCGTTCCGCCCCGCAACTGGGCGCTGAACAAAACCTCCTCCTGGCTGAATCTCTACCTCGACCGCGACTACCACGCCAATACACCGACATGCTGCCCGCATCTGCCGTAGCCGCAAGCCCCTCCCCATTTTTTGGACCACGACACCGAGTCGTGCTACCGTTTCCACGTCCACACGTCCGCTCCGCCGCGCAAAGAGGGCGAACGAGACTCGTACTCGAGCCGGGTTGTGCTTTGACGGGTGGACAAGTCCGATATGTAACCACCCACGGGTCTCAGAAACACTCTAAGAGATTCCCTCGCTAAACGGCACAGATACGATTGTTGTTCGAGCTGTTCGTGTTGTCAAGGCGCTGAGCACAGGCCAGGGCCGAACGGCTTCGCCGGAGTCGCTCCGGCGGCGGGCGTGGTCGGAGGTAAGGGAAATGGTCGAAGGCCAAAGCCGGTGCTCCGCGCGCTCACGTGGTCGTCGAGGAACAACTGCCGATAACTCTCGTGCGCCGGTTGGGCTTCATTTGCCTTGCGCACGGCCGGTCACTCGTCGGCTGGCCTTTCCGGTGGCGGTATCGTGTCGAAGACCAATATCGGGCCGATGCCGACGACGGCATTCGGGGCCGTGCCGAAGTTGCGGATGCCCGACAAGCGGATATACCGCGTCTTCGTGCCGCCAAGATTGATGACCCAGTCCGGCGGGCGGTCTTCAATTTGTCCGGGCGCCACTTGGGTAAACGTCCCGTGGTTGACATCGTACGTGATGCCGCTGGGCGTGCCCACGGGCTTGCCGTTGACGAGCCCCGCTCCGGGATCCGTCGAGACAGTCTCAAGCTTGAAGCTCGATGTTGCCCGGTTAATCTCCGGTCCATCGTTGAAGTTCCAGATCCAGAGCTGCTGGAGTCGCGCGAAACGGGGAAGCTCAATCTCAATCCATTGGCCTGAGTTTTCGCCGGGAGCGCTCAACCACATTGACCGGGGCTTCATGCTTGAATGCTTCGGGTATTGGGGCGTGTCGGGGGCATCGGGCCTCCAATCCCAAAACAGGGGATAACTGGCCACCAACATGCTGTTGCCTGTCCCGGCGCCACCGTTGTTGAGTGCCGGAGTCGACACGGGGATCGGCTCCCGCATCGTCCTCCCGAAGTGCCCGATCAAACCGATGCCTCCTTGCGCATTGGCGGTGGCATACGTGACGTTGATTCTTCCCATCGTAACGTACCCGATCAGACCGATGCCCGCCTGGTTGGCCGGGTCGCCGCTTTCTCCGGTGGCCACATCGAACGTGGCCGCATGATCGACAGCAGCCCTTTCCACCAACCAATCGGGACCCTCGCCTATAGCAGACGACGAGTTGGCGTCGACGGGCGTGAGGATGACTGCCATGGCGGATGAGGCGGGCAGCCCCAACAGAAGCGACAAGGCGACCAGCAAAACAACGTAGCGTCTCATGATTTGGTCCTTTCGACTTTCAGAGTCACCTGATAACACCGCAGAGTCCTGGCGACGACCACCCAGCACCACCGGCCATTCGTGTGATCACGTGGCCATCCGGGAACAACTGTCGTGGCCGTTCAGTGTCCGGCCCACGCCGAACAACCAGCCCAAGCGGCACAACCTCGATTATACTTGCCGCCGCGGTGGAATCAAGGGAATGGCAGAACGTGTAACACAGGCTTCCAGCCTGTGGCTGGATAACACGGGCAAGATGGCTGTGCTACATGATTGGCCTATGAACGATCCGGGCTAAATCTGCGAACCCTTCGCCGGTCGTAGGAATATGTTCGTGATGTTGGAAACCGTGTCGTTGTACGCGGGATCCTTCTTCAATTTCAGCCAGCCGGGGGCGCTGAGAAACCGCTTCCACGCCTTTTCGCCCGACGCCTTGTCGTCGAAACCCAGCATGTACGTCAGGTTGGGCAACTTTGAGCCGACCAGCGACTCGCCGAAGAAGACGGGCGTCAGGCCGGTTTCGCGGAAGATGGCGATCTCACCGCCGGCGTTGAACATCTCGACTTTCTTCTTCGCCCGCTCGATGTTGTGACTCTCGTACGTGCGAAGCTGAAACACGCGAGTGGCTTTCTTCGAAGGCGTCTCCAGCTTCGGGAAATCGTCGAAGGCCAGCAGCAGTGAGCTTTCGATGCGCTGGTACGCCGGGTCGGACTTCGGTGAGTTGAGCACGTCCGCGCCGGCGGCGAGGAAATCCTCATCGGTCATCAACCGAGCGGTGACCGTGGCGACCGACTCGAGCGACTTGTGCGGCAGCAGCACGTAGAGGTTCGGGCTGTCCTCCTCGAGCAACTCGAACACGCCGACCGGGGCGATCCCTAGCCGGTTCCACGCCGGGACGGCCGCCTCGGCAAGGAAACTCCCCAACAGCTTTCGCTTCTCGGCCGAAGCGATCCGGTAAAGCCGCAATTCGTAGTATTCCTTGTTCGAGGCCTTGCAGGAATCCTCGACCGCGGCGATCTTGCCCAGCGGCGCCATGCCGACAAGGCACGAGGCGGCGATGAAGTCTCGTCGTTTCATGGGGAAATCTCCTCTTCGGGCTGCGGGAAATGAAAGATGGTGAATTTCGCCACCAGTGTACCACGGCGGACGCGGCAATGCAAAAACCCCTCAGAAAGCCGTGATCACCGGTCGCGGCTTCGCGGCGCTTTGACAATGGCGATCCTGCCAGGGTAGCATAGGCTTTTTCCTTGTGGAGTTCCTGCGTTTTGAACCCTTGCGATGGGGAAAACGCCGCCTCCCTTTTTCTGACACGCTGCCGGAATACCGCCAAAGACGAATCGAACATGGCTTCACGCGATTGCAGGCCGTTTCTCGACCTTCCGCCCTGCCCCGTGGAGGCGGCCGACGCCGTCATCCTCCCCCTGCCGCTGGAGAAGACGATTTCTTACGGTGGGGGTACCGTTCGGGCGCCCGAGGCGATTCTCGAGGCGAGCCGCCAGATCGAGCTATTCGACGAGGAAACACTCGTCGACTTTGCCGGCTCGCCCAAGCTCCACACCATGTCGCTGCTGGGCGACGAAGGTTCCCTGGAGAACTACTTGGCCGCGATCGGCCGGTGCGTCGCACCGCTTCGCGACAAGTTCGTGCTGGCCGTCGGCGGAGAACATACGATTACTTGCGGCATGGTGAGCGGGCTGATCGACGACCCGACCGAACTGACCATCGTGCAGATCGACGCCCACGCCGATCTGATCGACGAACTCGATGGGCGGTGGCTGTCGCACGGCACCGTGATGCGACGGCTTTGGGAGCGGGGATGCCGGCTCGTGCAGATCGGCGTGCGGAGCCTCTCCCGCTCGGAATACGATCTGGCCGCGGCCGACGAGCGGATCGTCACCTTCTACGCGCACCAGTTGACCCCGCGCTGGGAAGAGCTGCTCGCTGTGCTGGGTAGTCTGCGGGGAAGCGTGTATCTGAGCGTCGACGTGGACGGGCTGGACCCGGCGGTGATTCCCAGCACGGGCACTCCGCAGCCCGGCGGACTCTCGTGGGGGCAAACAATGCAGATCGTCCGCACTGTTGCGACAAACTCCACGTGCCGGCTGATCGGGGCCGACATCGTCGAGTTCGTGCCCTCGCTCCGTCCCCCCGGCTGCGACCTGACCGCTGCCCGGCTGGTGATGAAAATCTTGGCCTTCTGGACCGTGGGGCGCTCGATACGGCTGTCCGACTGACGCAACGCCGTCTAGCCACCGCGCTGACGCAGTGTGAGATATGTCCCGCGTGGACGCGAGGGCTAAACAGCCCGACATCGAAGACGCCATTGCCCACGAGAGCGGCTCGGACTACACACGATCGGGCTCGTCCTTGGGGGGTTTATCCTTCGGCCGCTCGCGCATGCCCTCGATCGACTCGCGAAGCTCCTCGATCCGCCGGTTCATCGCCTCGAACCGCTTTTTCATGGCCTCGAAGCGTGGTTTCATGTCCTCAAACCGTTGCTCCATGCGGCGCTGAAGCGAATCGAGCGAAGGCACTTTCTTCCACTCGCCGGCGGGCCCGTCGGGATGCCCCGGCACGGCCCAGTCGGGAACGAAGTCGAACCACGGCACGTCAGCCGGCGCGGGGACCTTGACGGACCAGCGAGCGGGCATCCGGCCGAGCATCCGCTCGACGTGGCGGCGGACCTTCTTGGGCAGTTCATCCAGTTCATTCTCGGTCACTTTCCATTTCTCGCCCGCCTGCCGGACTTCGATCTTCGCCGGCTCGGCGCCTTTTCTGGTGATGATGACCGTCATGTTCTCCGGCAAAGGTGGGCGGACGGCGGCGTCGGGCGGCAGGATTGTGCCAGGGTGAAAGAACCGAAACCGCATCGGGCCACGCCCCGCCCAGCCGGACGGCATCCGCCCAAGCAACTCTAGCAGATTCTGCCCATCGGCGTTGCCGGGTATCGGCACGAAGTGGTCGGGCCAGACATCTTTCAGACGTTTCTCCGGCGTGACCGTGAGTTTCTCGACCTTCCCGGCGCGGTTCACCTTGAGCGTGAGCTTCACGCCGTTGGCGGCGTCGATCGCGTCGATGAGGTCCCGGATGCTCCCAAGCGGCTTCTTGCCCGCTCTGAGCAGCACGTCGCCGCGCTCGATGCCTGCCTTGGCGGCCGGACTGTCGGGAACAATCTCGATCACCAAAATACCTTCTCCCTCGGGCAACTCGCGTTTTGCACGCAGCGCACCGGGCACCGGACGACACGCCAGGCCGATCCAATAGTCACTCGGCGTGATCGGGTCCGCCGGCTCGACTTCGACCTGGACCGGCCCACCCGAGGTGTCTTTGGCATTAGCGTGCACCTCGACTTTTAGCGGCCCGACTTGGAACTTGCGAACCTCGGCCTTGTCGTCTGCTTGGGCGACCGCGGCCCATGGCAGCATCACGGCGATGCCGCATATCCAAAGACTTCGTAACATCGCAACACTCCTTTCGCGTGAGAGCACTGTTATTGCAGCGTCCGCCCTAGAGCGGCGGATTGCCGACGTAATGGACCTCTATCTGATCGACCGGCACGACCAGCCGGCGACCGTCTTGCATTTCAAAGGGAACTAACTCACGATGCCGCCGCACCCGGTGGCCCGTCCGCTCAAGCGCCTGGAGTACATCGTCGGGCATCGCCGCCGGAAAACGCGATAGCCAGGCCTCGTCGAGGCTGTCGCGCTCGATGGCCGGTAACCGGAGCGATCCGACCGGACCTTCCGGGCCGTCCGGACCGGTGAGCGTCACCATCTTCCACGCCTCAGAAGGCGCCTCGGGCAGCTTGGGTTCGATGCCTTGCGGCTGGAACGGCGCGCTGACCGGCGGTTCCGTGGCGCCGCTCTTGGCAATGCTATCGATCGGCGGGCGCGGCGCCGCGGGGCCCGGTCGAAATGCGTCCTGCAACCGCCAGCCCAGCACCAGCGCGATCAGGAAGCTTGCGGCCACCGCCAGCCACGTGGGCAAGCGATGCAGCAGAAAGGCCTGCCGAGTCGCTGCCGGCGCGGACGCCGCCGTTCTCGCAGTCACTTCCCGTCCGCCCGACTCGTGGACGACCGAATGCAAGTCCTTGCTCCAACTTTGGGCCTCGATGAACGCCAGCGCGCAACGGCGCCATCCGCCCGGCTCGTCGTCCAAGCCGGAAAGCAACTCGCGGCGCTGCTCATCGCTCAACTCGTCGTCGACCAGCAGATCGAACTGCCGGTCGTCGTCTTGCAGATTGTCGTCGATTGGGTTCATGATGATGCCTCAACCACGTCCATGGCCGCCAGTTCTGTTCGCAGCCGCTTGCGTGCACGGTGCAGCCGCGCCTCGACGGCGCTTCGGCTGATCCCCAAGTGTTCGGCCAGTTGGCGATAGCTCCAACCTTCGATGTACTTTAACAATAGGATTTCGGTCTCTCGCCGCGGCAGTCGGGCGACCGCCTGGCGCACCCATTCGCGCCGCTCCTCGCGGAGCAACCAATCGAGCGGGTCGACGTGCCGGGTATCCTGCTCGGCCGGCCGGTAGCGCTGGGCGTATCGGCGGGTCAAGTTCCGTCGCCGGCCCTGCTTGCGGCGATACAGCAGCGATTGCGTCACCGCAAGCCGGTACAACCACGGCGCCACCTTGCTCGCGTCGGCGATGGGCGACCGCTGCCGCACCGCCGCCAACGCCACCTCCTGCATCACCTCGTCGACCGCCTGCGGCTCGCCCAATCGGGCACCAACCACCGTCCGCAGCCATCGGTCGTGCTCGGCAAGCGCGGCTTGCCAGTCGATCTCGGTTGCGGTCTGGGCGTTTTCGGCGTCGCGCGGCGGCTTTGGCTGAAGGTCGGACGGCGTCATGGCCATGAGGATAGTTTCCGCAGGAGCGAGAGTCTTGCACCATTTGCACGAAAAAATGGCGCCCGGCAGACCCTCTCCACTGAAGCGTAGTTTAAGACGCCCTCCGTGGAAAGGTCAGGGAACGACGCTGGTTGCTGCAAGTCGTTATTCTATCGCCAGTTACGCGCTGCAAGGTCGGTTGACCGTCCTCAGCCAGACGGCTAAAATCGGCCTTGGTGATCGAGCCCAAAGCCCTGCCGATACGATGAAACACACTGC
>JAUWWA010000103.1 GCA_030617125.1 Pirellulales bacterium
CAAAGGATTCCGACATCATGCATGTTACTCTCGCGCAGTTGGCGGCCCTGGTTGACGGCACGTTTATCGGCGACGGCGAGACGGTGATTCACGACGCCGCGTCGCTGCGCGATGCCAAGATCGGGCAGATCACGCTCGTCGACGGCGATCCACGCAACCAGGACCTCTCCGGGTGCTGCGCCTCGGCGGTCATCGTGCCCAAATCGGTCCAACTGGAGTTGCTGCCGGCCATCCAGGTCGACGACGTACACCGGGCGTTCGCGGCGATCGTGCTGCACTTTCATCCGCGGCGGACATGCAGACGCATCGGCATCAGCCCGGCCGCGGTGGTCAGCCCCACGGCCCGGCTCGCCGCCGACGTCGACGTGCATCCGCTGGCGACCATCGGCGACGACGTGGTCATCGGCTCCGGTTCGACGATCCATTCGGGCGTGCACGTCATGGCCGGCTCGCAGATCGGCAAGAATGCGACCATCTTTCCTAACGCAGTGCTGTACGAGGACACGGTCGTCGGGCCGCGGTCCGTGATCCACGCCGGCGCAGTGTTGGGGGCATACGGATTCGGATACGGCTTTGTCGACGGACGCCACGAGCTGTCGGCCCAGTTGGGAAACGTCGAAATCGGCGCGGACGTCGAAATCGGCGCCGGCAGCACGATCGATCGAGGCACCTACAGCCCGACGGTCGTCGGCGATGGGACGAAGATCGACGACCTGGTGATGATCGCCCACAACTGCTGCATCGGGCGCCACAACATGCTCTGCTCGCAGGTGGGAATCGCCGGCAGCACGAGCACCGGCGACTACGTCGTGATGGCCGGCCAGGTGGGTGTGCGCGATCACGTGCACATCGGCGAGCGTTCGGTGCTTGGCGCGATGGCTGGGATCACCAACGACGTGCCGCCGGATTGCCGTATGATCGGGATCCCCGCCACGCCCGAACGCGACCAGAAAATCAAGCAGGCCGCCTTCAGCAAACTGCCCGAAATGCGACGCCAGCTCAAACGGCTTCAACGCACCGTCGACGCCATGGTCGAGCAGTTAGCAACCCAGGAAGACGAAGAACAACACCCGGACGACGGCCAAGCTCGCCGGCGCGTGGCATGAGTCCACCGTCTGGTGGTGTGCCACTGCTTCGACAGAAGCAGTGCCCGCCGGCCGACAGGCTACTGCTTGCAGGCAAGCCTTGGCACGCGTGCGGCCGTACCGCCAAGTGTTCCCCACACGAGGAAAGTGACGTGGAGGAGACCCGCGACGGAACACCGCACACCGGCGACACACCGGCCGACCGAGCGCGGTGCATCGGGCTGATCGCCGGTTGGGGCGCTTACCCGCTCGTCGTCGCCGACGCCCTGCGAAAGCAAGGTTACCATACCTGCTGCCTCGGCGTGATCGGCCACGCCGACCCACGCCTGGCTGAACTGTGCGACGATTTTCGATTCCGCGGGCTGGCGAAATTCGGCAGCGCGATTCGCTACTTCAAGCGGCACGGGGTCACCGAGGCGATGATGGCGGGCAAGATCTTCAAGGTGCGGCTGTTTCATCGCGGGGGTTGGCTGCGGCATCTGCCCGACCTGCGAACCATCCGCATGTTTATCCCCCATTTCTGGACGCGCCGCAAGGACTGCAACGACGACACACTGCTGCGTGCAGTCGTCGACGAGTTCGCCCGCGAGGGGATTCGCTTTGGCCCGGCCACCGACTACCTGCCGGAGTTACTCGTGAAACCAGGACAGCTCACCCGCGGCGGACCGTCGGAAAGCCAGCGGAAGGATATCGAGTTCGGCTGGCGGATCGCCAAGGAACTCGGGCGGTTGGACATCGGACAAAGCGTCGCCGTGAAGAACCAGGCCGTGCTGGCCTTGGAGGCCATCGAGGGAACCGACGCTTGCATCCGCCGCGCCGGCTCGCTTTGCAGGGCGGGCGGATTCACCGTCGTCAAGACGGCCAAGCCCCGGCAGGACATGCGATTCGACGTGCCCACTATCGGACTGCGGACGCTGAAAACGATGATCGAGGCGGGCGGAAAGGTGCTCGCCGTCGAGGCCGACCGGACCATCATCCTCGATCAGCCGGAACTGATCGATTTCGCGAACCGAAACCGGTTGATCGTCGTCGCGCTCGACGGTCAGTGCCGCTCGCTTGCGGCTTGACGGTGCGTTAGTTGAACGACCAGACGGCCAACACGTAGACGATCCGGTCCTCTTCGACTACGTCGAATTCCACGCCAAGCGGTGGTGCAAACACGACGCGCAACGTGCCTTCTCGCGATTCGCCTTGCTCATGGGCATCTTCAGAAAGAACGATGTCAACGCCGTTGGCGGCCGATGTGATCCTGGCACGATCCGTTGCACGCATCCAGATCGCGGCCAATTCCTGCTCAGCAGGCCTTGCCCAAAGGACGGTGTACCTCATTGGTTGTTCAGATCTTTCAGGATGTCTCGCAAGGGGCGCCCGCTGCGGTCCTTCTGACGTTCCCGGATTTCCTCGTCCGAGAAGGGCGAAAGGTCCTTGGCCTTCTGGGAACCCGTCAGATGGACGATCGGATGGAAGTACCCCAGCGTCTGCCCCGACTCGTCACACAACTCGAGTATGTCGTCGAGGTTGTGCAACTTCGCCCGGGTGGCGGCGTCAACGGATATCTTGGTCATGTGCGCACCTGTTTTTCGAGAGTGAAAACCATCACCTGGCGAGTGCCGATTACCCAATGAATTATAGCCACGCGGTAGCTGGGCGAACGAAGGATCTTCTGAAGATTCGCCGCTCGTTCTCTTTCGTCGCTCATGCAAAGAATTCTACAGCGGATTCCCCGACCGTACAAGTGGCGCCCAGGCAAGGATCCAACCAAACGTGGCCAGCGCGAGCCACGCGGTCGGTGGAACGCGCCGCAGCACCGACAGCCGGCGGCCGAGAAGCATCGACGGCAAGTAGATCGCCATGCTCGCGAGGCTCAAAACCACCACCGCTTGCCATCCGAGGAACAGTCCGACGCAGCCCGCGGCGAAGATCACGCCGATTCGTTTCTGGTCCTTCCATGCCCACCACGCCGCCATGCCCAAGGCCGCTCCGACGGCCAACCCGATCGCGCCGTCGGCCAGCCCGGCCGAAAGTCCCTGTAGGCCTCGCCAGGCGGGCACGGGGTGCAAGTGCGGCCAGAAAAGCGGCGCCAACAGACCGACCACGCCCGCCGGAATGAAAAGCCGCCACTGCCGCCGTTTCCCGTCGAACTCGATCAAGGCCGCGCACAACAGCGTGCACAGCAACAGCAGGTGATACACATAGACGGTGTACAGGTCACCGTCACCGGTGACGTAGACCCCTTCGAGCGGTTCGCTCGTTCGCTGCGGCAGATTGGCGCCGCCGGAGAGAAACTCCACCGTCCCAAGTACGCCGAACATGGCGGCCGTGGCCGCCTCGACCACTGGATACCGCACCGAGATCGGCGCACGGCACTTGCGGCAGCGGCCTCGCAAGACGATCCAACCGAGCACCGGCACGTTGTCGTACCACGCGATCGGCTTCTTACACGTCGGGCAGTGCGACGGCGGCTCGATCAGGCTCATCCGGCGCGGCAGCCGGTAGATCACCACGTTCAGGAAACTGCCGAACACGGCGCCCAGCACCGTTAGCCAGACGACAATCAGCCAGACAACGGCGCCATCAGCAAGGGTGGGCGGCGGCATGGCGGGACTCATCAATAGCTCGGGTTCGGCGGTAGACCAACAGTCAATTTTACCTCGCTGTTCCGGCCCGATCCACCTTACCCGTGCCTATCAGAAAGCCGACCGCTGAGTACCGAGCAACCCCCGCTGACGCTAAGCAGCAGCGACCCGGTCAGAGCCACGGCCAGAGTTGCCCAAAATGCCCGCATCGCCGCTTTTCCTCGCCACAGTCCGCGTTGTTGGCCGCCGCTGGAACCCCAGCCCCTTCTCTTGGTGGGGTGGAGTCGGGGCGGATATTCGGAGATTTGGCCCTTCGTGTCAAGATGAATCAACCGGTTTCGGCCTTTCGCCGTCTGCCTTGGGCAGATAGAGGAAGCTAACTCCATATCGGTGAGTTTGGCGTTGGCCGTTGTCGGGCAGTTGCTATGATAGTGCCGTGACCCTGGAGAAAACGCCTTGAAGATTCGCAGTCCGTTCTTGACGAAACTCGTCATCGCCGCTTTTACCCGGGGCGTGCAATTGTTGTTCTGCACCCTGCGGCGCGAATTTCGCGAAAAAACACCCGGAACCAATCCATACGTCGTGTCAGGCGCCCAGCGGTTTCTCTATTGTGTGTGGCACGATTCCATCATCGTGCCCATCTTCGCGGGTCGGCATACTTGCTCATCGGCGTTGGTGAGCCGACACCATGACGGCTCCTACATGACGGGCATACTGAGCATGGTCGGCATCTCAAGCGTTCGAGGCTCGACCAAGCACGGCGGTGCGAGTGCCGTTCGGCAGATGATGACGACGGCCAAAGACAAGCATATTGTGATTACGCCGGATGGTCCCCGCGGTCCCCACCGGAAAATGCAAAGCGGGATCGTTTTTCTGGCGTCCCACACGGGCCGGGCCATCGTTCCAACCGCATATGCCTGCATCCGATCATGGAGAATCAAGGGGAGTTGGACTGATTTGATGATGCCCAAGCCGTTCACCAAGATCTTCCTCGTGGCCGGTGAGCCGATCGAGGTTCCCCCCGATCTCTCACGCGAGGAAATCGCTCGTTACACGGCCTTGGTCCAAGACGAAATGGATCGGTTGAGCACCGAAGTGGAGCGGATGGCTGCATTGCCCGGCAAGGAGAATGGACGGATTGCCTTGCCGGACTCTGGTGCGGATCGTCTGGGCGAACGTGCCCGAGCAGGGAGTAGCCCCTTCTAGCCCAAGCGCCGACGACCGGATGCGCGGGTGTCGCGCCGGTCTAGCGGGATATCCGCCACTTGCCGTTGGATTCCTGATACAGCGTGGGCCGGTATTCCGGCACCAACTCATTCAAATCCTCTTCCACAACGTCGGGTTCGTCGGCATCGATTGCCGGAAACTCGACGGTTCCGGTCTTGCACATCCACCCGTCGTGCTTCTCGGTGCGGACACTCAGCAATGTCCCACGATGATTTGCGTGGGGGCCGTCGTGGTCGTAGTACTTGACGCCGAACGGTTGCCCGACGGCTTCCTCCAGTTCGGCATGATGGAGTTGTTCGTCAACGATTTTGATCTTCGCTTCGAGCAACTCCAGTTGCCTCACCAACTGCTCAAGTTCACGCCGCAATCTGCGAGTTCTGCTCATGACTAAGAATTGCAACTCCCGCACGACGACGCCACCGGAACGTTTCAACAGACCTCACGACAAAAAGAGACCAGTGCTATCAGCCCTAGCCGCCCAGGAGCAAGCGATTACGTCGGGCGCGGCGTTCGGCACGCAGGCGGGCACAGCGTTTGGTCTCACTCGGCTTTTCGTAGTGCTCTCTGCGGCGCACTTCCCTCTTGAGCCCGCTTCGCTCGACCAGCTTGCGGAAACGGCGTACCGCCTCTTGGATCGATTCGCGCTCGCGCAACGTGATCTTGATGGCCACACAGTCCTCCTCTCGCTACGACCACGTCCGGCGCCGGCACGGTTAGAATAGCCGCAGGCCTTGCAGTTTGGCATGAGACGTCCGGGAAGAAACGAAGCGCGATGCCCGACAGTCCACTGACGCCCCCGGTGGTCCACGCCAGCCCATCCTTGTATGATAATGTAGACTGAGTCCGGGCTTCAAGCCCCCCCGACTGGTTGGGGGGGCAGCATGGCAGGGGCCGCTTGTTCGGTAGCCCCCAACAATGCTGACGACTCCGCCAGTCGCTGTCGAGGCGGCCGCGACATCGTGCATGAAAGAGTAGTATGTCAGAGAACCACGCCGCAAGGGAAACCGCTAACGAACAGGCTGCACAGATGCGGGCGTGGGGAAGCGTGGGCAGAGTGGCGGACGATGCCCTTACCGCCCTCGAAACCGGCAACGCGAGACAGGTTCATGAGCATCTCAAACTTATTCACGATGTCGCCACCCAAAAAGCTAGGCACATGCGGACGTGGAGAAAAATGGTCTGGCTGGCCGAAGACGCCCTCAGTGCCATCAATGCGGGAAACGAGAAGATGGTCCGCGAGTATCTCGTAGCCATTCGGGCCGTCGCTCAATGTGCCCAGGAAGCGTGAGGCAACGCCCTTCCCCCAACCAAGAGGGTAACGCGATGCAACAATACACGATCCTTTGTGAAGCCACCGTCCACCTGACCGCCGAAGCCGACAGTCCAGAGGAAGCCCTCAAGGTCTGGCAGCGCTGGCGCTCGCAGTGCGACCACGTTCCCATCGACAATGATGCCGTGGTGATTCTGGCCGACAGTTCGCCACGGGTGCTCGACAGCAACATGAAAGTGGTCCACGGTGAGAAGAACTGAAACGGCTTATCATGCCGGGCGGCTGGGCGTCGTTTCGGCCAAATCGGCCCATCCGGAAGCGGCGTGGCAGTTGCTGTTTTGGCTTTCGGGCGAGCCGTTCAGCCCGGACGTGTGTGGCGGAAGTCCGGCCGTGACGCTTTTCCGCCGGTCGCATACGCAGAAGCCCCGGG
>JAUWWA010000053.1 GCA_030617125.1 Pirellulales bacterium
AAGAATAAACTGGACTTTTGCAAATTGGTCCCCTCTCCCAGAGGGAGAGGGGACATTGAATCCGCATTTTGCAAAAGTCCAGTTGTCACTTCAAGCTTGACGGACCACTAGCCGGTTGTGGCCGGAGTCCGGGCAACGGTCACACTTACTTTGTACCCAAGCCGCGACAGGAAATCGTCGCAGTCTTCCCACGTCAACCCGAAGGCCTTTACATCCGCCAACCCGAGACGGCTGACAATCTCCCGCAGCTCTTCGAGATGTTCTTCTTCGAATTCTCCATCCATCATCACCGTTTCAGCCCAATCGACCAGTTGTGCCGCTGTGATCTTGTGGCAGAGGTAATCGGTCAGTCGTTGGGCGACGGCCTGACGCGTGATTTTCATCGTTCGTTCTCCTCAATCTTGATGTGTCCCTTGTCAACGGGATACTTTTCATGAATCTCCACTAACTGCTTTTTTGGCGTCGTATATTTCTTGCCGGAACCGTACCGTCCGTTCCATGGCGTCAACTTCCTTCACGTAACGCGCTGTCCAACCGTACCGACCTGGGGCATCGTACCAATAGCGCCTGCCACCATTTGGGAGTTCCTTCCACGAGCCGAATTTCCGCTCGTTTACCGCGCGCTTGTGCTCGTCTCGCATCCGGATCGACACCCACCTACGCCGAGATCAGTCAGCAATGCTTCCGCCATTGAAACATCATTCTACGCCGTCGCAAGCGACAGTGTCAATAATGAAATGACGCGACCAACGGGGGCCGCGTCCATCAACGCAGGCGGAACCACGCGCCGACCGCTCAAATGCGCGCGCTAAGCCTGCGCGCCAGCCGCTCCAGCGGCTTGCTGCAATCGTCCACCGGCAGATGCACTTGGATGAGGCTCATCGCGCGGGTATCGGTCCACGCGGTGTGTAGCGCGGCGGCGAACTCGCCCTCGGTGCGAACTTCGTAGCCGGTGCCGCCGCCGAGCACTTCCGGCAGTTTGTGGTACTGCCACGGATGCACGTCATTGAACTTGTGGTGGCCGGCGTGCAACAGCCGTTCAGTGCCATATCCCTTGTTGTCCAATACGATGATGATCGGCTTGAATTGGCGGCGGACAATCGTGGACAACTCCATTCCCGTCATCTGGAATGCACCGTCGCCAACCAAGACGACCGGCCGCAGGTCGGGCCGGGCGACGTTGACTCCCAACTCGGCCGGCACCGCAAACCCCATCGATGCGTAATACGCCGGCGCAAGAAACTCGGTCCGGCGCCGGATCGCCAGTTCGCTGCACGCGAACAACGCGTCGCCGACGTCGGCGATCACCACCGTTGCGTCGTCCAGCGCCGCGTTCAGAAGGCCAATCAGCCGCTGGATGGTGATCGGCTCGTCCGGCCGGATCGGATCGCTCGCATCGGTAGCGGCGAAGCGCTGCGGAAGCGTTTGCGGCGTGGCCTTCAAATCGGCGGCGATCAGCCCCTCGACAAAGTCCGAAAGCAGTACGTCGTGGAAATGGTGGTGGCTGATTTGCAGCGATTCGCTGGTTGCGTAGATACACTTGGTCGGGTCGAGGTTGGCGGTGTAGATGCCCAGGTTGATGTCGGTCATAAAGGCGCCGAGCACGATCACGCAGTCGCTCTGCTCGACCAACTGCGCGACGTCCTCGTGCCCCATGGCGCCCTCATAGATACCGGCGAACAGCGGGTGCGTTTCGCCGATGACGCTCTTGCCCAGCATGGTGGTCGTAATCGGAATGCCCGCACCCTCGGCGAATGCCAGCAGGCAGTCTTGCAGCCCGAAGCGGTGGATTTCCACGCCCGCAAGGATGACTGGCCGCGTGCTCTGGGAGATGCGCCGAACGGCTTCCGCCACGGCTTCGGCCAGGGCGTCGACGTCGCTGGTCGGCTCCGCGCGGACGGGGGCATACAGACCCTCAGGCACAACGCCCACCATGTCACGCGGCAGTTCGATGTAGCCGGGCCGGCGGTAGCGAATTACCGCTTCCAGTACACGGTCAATCTCCTGCAGCGCTGTTTGTGGATTGTCGAGTTCGGCGCTTGCGGCACAGAAGCGGCGAAACACCTGGAACTGCGTGTGGAAATCCTTCACCTTGTGGTGCAGCAGCGGATTCTTGGATCGCTCGCACAGCCCCGGCGCGCCGCTGACGACCACGACGGGCGACTTCTCGGCGTACGCGCCGGCGATCGAATTGCACAGGCTCAGCCCACCAACGCAATAGGTGATGCAAACCGCCCCGATTCCGTTGATCCGGGCGTAAGCGTCGGCGGCGAACCCGGCGCAGTCCTCCCGGGTGCAGCCGACCACGTTGATGGGGCTCTCTTCCAGCCTCGCGTAGAACGCGAGCACGTAGTCACCCGGCAGACCGAACATGTCGCGAACTCCATAGTCCTGGAGCCGCCGGATAAGGTAATCTCCGATCGACGTTCCCGAGACCACTGTCGGTGGAATCGGCGAGGCAACCGGCGTGATGGCGGCCGGGTTGGAATGGATTTCTCCCATCGACTCCTCTCCTTCTGGCATGGGAGCAGATTACTTTCGGACCAACGAAAAACCTAGCCAATCGTAGACGATGCCGCCGGGCAAGGAAACCCCTTAGGGGGCATGCCGCTACTCGCGTATGCCGGAACCTGGCCAAGATGTTCGCCGTCCTGTCCGGACAAATCCGTGCCCCCCTTCCCTTCTCTCCGATTTCCTCCTCCCCTTCAGACGTGAACTGCAAACGGCCTGAGAGTCGACTACTGCTCGACGCGGTACAGGTGCGTCTTCGTCCGCAGATAGATCGCCCTGCCGACCACCGCCGGCGAAGCCATGAACCCGGCGTCGAGCTTATTGACGGCAAGCTCCTTGTACTGGCGCGCCGGCTCGATCACCGTGGCTTTGTCCTCGTGGCTGAAGAAGTAGATGCGCCCGTCGGCGTAGATGGGCGAGGCCGAGTACTTGCCGCCGATCCGCTTCCGCCAGACGACCTCGCCTGTGGGCGCCTCCAGGCACGTGGCGATGCCTTTGTCGTCGACGGTGAAGATCAGTTCGCCGACCATCACGGGCGAGGGCTTCAGCGGCATGCCTCGGTTGCACTTCCACACGACGTGGCTGTCGGTCACGTCGCCGCGGCCGCCGGGCCGCACGGCCAAGAGCGTGGGGCTCCCGATAGCACTGTTGACGAATACCAGCCCGTGGCCGAACAGCGGCCGCGACACGTTCGAGAAACCCGGGTGGCGCACCCGCCAGAGTTCCTCGCCCGTGGCCGGGTCGTAGGCGTACGAGCCCTCGGCGCCGGTGCAAATCATTTGCGGCGAGCCGCCCACGCGCACGAGCAGCGGCGTGCTGTAGGCCTTGCGGAAGTCGGGTTCGATGTCCTTCATGTCGATCGAGCGATCGGTCTTCCATGCGGTCTTGCCGGTCGTCTTCTCCAGCGCGATAACGTACTGCACATCGATGCCGTCCATGGGGAAGATCAGCAAGTTTTTGAACAGGATCGGCGAGGAACCCGGCCCGCGGAAGTGGTCGCAGTAGATGTCGCGGCGCTGCCAGAGGACCTCGCCCGAGCCGGTGTCCAAACACGCCGTGCCATAGGCGCCGAAGTGGACGTACACGCGCCCTTCCTCGACCACCGGCGTGGGCGAGGCGTGGCTGTTCAGCGGATTCGTGATTTGCAGCTTCTCGTTGTAGAAGAGCTTGATGTCGTGCAGGATTTTGCCCGAGTCACGATCCACGCAGACGACGAACTGATCGTGCCCGTCGTCGGTGGCGGTGGTCATCCAGATCTGCCTGTCCCAGACGACCGGCGACGACCATCCGCGGCCGTGGATGGGAGTTTTCCACTTGATGTTTTCGGTTTCGCTCCAGGTGACGGGCAACCCGGTGGCGTCGGAGCGCCCGTTATCCGGACCGCGAAACTGCGGCCAGTTCTCACCGGCAGCGGCGAGTGGAGTGGAAGGGCGACCGATTTCACTGTCCGCAACTGGAGTTGCCTTCTGCAGATTGGCCGCCATTCGCTCGGCAAATCTCCGCCAGACGGTTATGGAGCGCTTGAGGTTCTCGCGGATGTCGCCTCGGACTCCCCAGCATTGCAGGCCGACGGGGCCGTCGTAACCGAGCTCTGCAAGCAGTGCCGCCTGGTCATCGCGCGAGAGACGATCGTATCCGGCGCCGTTGTCGAACGCGAAGAAGGGGTTGTCGAGCCTCGGCTTGGCCGGGGCTTCAGCGGCCGGTAGTGCGATCGGCGAAAAACACAATAGGCCGGCCGCCAGCACGCTGGATAGGAATCTCATGCGTTCTCCTTGATCCACGAATCGATGTTGGCGATGGTCCACGGCTCGCGCTGTGTGCGGCTGAGCATCTTGTCGGCCTCGGCGTCGTCGACGAAACGCTCCTTCTCCGGGTTCCAGCGGAGCTTGCGCCCCAGCAACATGGCGATGGTACCGATGTGCGCGATGGTGATAGTACGGTGGCCGGTTTCGGCCGGGGCGTAACAGGGCTTTCGCAACTTGACGCAATCGACGAAGTTGCGGTGTTCGCCGCCGATGCCGCTGCGGCGCGGCGCGATCTCGCTGGGCCGGTAGAACTGCTCGCTCTCGGCAATCACCGATTCGAGGATGGCCTTGTCACTGGCTTCGAGCGGGCCGCGCCACTTCTGGAAGCCGATCCAGCCGTCGGTCCCCTCGAAGCGGATGCCCGGGACGCTGCTCGAGACGTTCATCGTCACGCCGTTGGCGTACCTGTAATTCACGTCGAACACGGGGGTGGTGTTGAACACGCTATCCTTCGGTGGAAACTCGCCCTTGCCCTCGACCTCGACGGGGCCGGTCGCCTCGGTGTTGTTGCCCCATTGGGCCAGGTCGATCAGGTGGGCGCCCCAGTCGGTCATCCGCCCGCCGGAATAGTCGAGGCACCAGCGGAAGCTGCCGTGGCATTGGGCCGGCACGTACGGCTTCACCGGCGCCTGGCCGAGCCACATGTCGTAGTTGAATCCCTCGGGCACGGGCCGCTCGTCGCGCTGCATGAAGTTGGCCCCGCGCGTTTCGTTGCCGCCGGGCAGCGTCACGTTGATGTGCTTGAGCCGGCCGATCCGCCCGGCGCGGACCAACTCGCACAGTTGGATGCACGTTTCGATCGAACGGTTCTCCGAGGCCGTTTGGAAGATGCGGCCAGTCTTCTTGATCACATCGCACAGCGTGCGGCCCTCGGCCACGGTCAGCGTCAGCGGCTTCTCGCAGATGATGTCCTTGCCGGCCTTGGCGGCCATGATGGCGGGGATCACATGCCAATGGTCGGGCGTGCAGTTGGCCACCACGTCGATGTCGCGGCGATTGATCAGATCGCGAAAGTCGCCGTGTTCGGCACAGCCTTTGTAGTTCTTACCCCTCTTGCGGGCGTAGTGGTTCCGGACCTTGGTCTTGGCGTCGTGCAGGCGCGGTTGGTCGACGTCGCAGACGGCGATCACCTGGGCGTCGTCCATGCGGAAGATTTGGCCGAGGTTCCAGCCGGCCCCGTGGTGGCCGCAGCCGATCAGCCCGTAGACGATGCGGTTGCTCGGGCTGGTGTTGTCGTCGCGTCCCAGAGCAGAGGCTGGAACGACGTACGGGACGGCCACGGCGGCCGCCATCGTTGAGGCCGCTTGCTTGAGGAAACGGCGTCGAGAAACATGCTTGTCGGCCGGCATGGCGAATCTCCATCGGTAGGGCCAGGGGCGACTCGCCGAGGCATGCTTGCAGTGGCGAGACGCAGGCGGTGCGGTGGATAGCTGAGGACGATTCTAATCGCTGCGGTGCGGCTGGTCAAGGAAACACGTTTTGCGTCGCCGTTCGCTCAGGGGGTGAGCGGACCGAACCGTCCGTCTCGACCCCACCGACACACAATGGTTACGTCACCTCACTCGGGTGGGGTGCGCGCCCATGACGAGCCTACCGCGGCGCGGCTGGCGGCTCTTCACTCGTTGGCGGCGGCTCGTCACTCGTTGGCTTGGATGCCGTGTCCGGCCCCTTGGGGACCTCCGCCTGTTGGATGAGCGTGATTCGGGAAGCGGACCGGAGTTCGACTCTGAGTTTATTTCTTTCCAAGCGGATGGCGTGGAGCACCTCTTCCATTGATCGAATCTCGGCCCGCATCATTTCTAAGTCGACCGACGACTCGCCGAATTTCTCTACGATCTTCCTTTGGCGGTCCACATCTTCTTGGAGCAAGATCACTTGTTGCTCGGCGATGGCAATCTCAATCTCCAACCGCTTAAGACCCTGTTCGAACATGACGATCTTCTTGCGGCGCAGGTCCTCGCGCAACTCCTCTTTACGCTTGTCGAATTGCTGTTGAGCGACTTTCAATTCGCGTTGGACCTGTTCGGTATCCGCCGAAGTGGCGTCGGGTGCGCCAATCATGGCATCATACTTACTGCGGCGAGAGATCAACTCGGTGAGCATCTGCCGAGCAATCGGATCCTTCTGTGCGAATTCGCCCAGTTCGTTTTCAGAAATCTCCTCCTTGTCGAGCGTTTCCAGCAGCGCTTTCTTTGCATGGCGTTCACCATTGGCCCGGCGCAAGGCAAGCTGATGCCGCAGGAGTTCGTCTCGATAGGCGCGGAATTGCTGGAGGGCGTTTTCTTGCTTCAGTGCAAATGTCGGGCCCTCACCTGTTCCCAACCGCTCGGCGAGTTGCTTGAACTCCGTGCGCCGGGCCCTCACCTGGTCTTCCTTCTCGGCGTAAACGACGTCAAGTTCACTGAGGTGCTTCTTCCGGTCGGCACGTTCGATGTAGACGACCTCGTCCTGGTAAGCGTCGATCACGGCTTGAACCAGTGTGGCCGCCTCCTTTGGGTCCTTGCCCTTCAGGCTGACCCTCATAATTTCCGCCCCACCCGGAAACGAAACCTTGATCTTGCGCCGCAACCACACCACCGGATCGTCCTGTTGCCGTATGCAACGGAGTTCGTTAATTCCGGGTTGTCGCAGTGCGGCAGTGATCACAAAAGGACTCGTGATCAGTTGCTGCTGCGTGGCCTTGTAGATTTCGAATCGACTGCGGCCGACGGCTTCGGCCCTTTCACTGCGGCTGCCGGCTTCGGCCGTCCGGAATACAAGCGTCTGTTGCTCGGAGGCCACTCGAAAGAACGCCTCGGCGGTGTACGTCGGCCGGAAAACTACAGCGGCCATGAGCATGGTGAGCACCAGAGCGGCCGCCAGACTCAGCACGCACGCGCGCCGCCAAGCGCGAACGCTCATGCGCCCGGCAAGGATTAGAACGCCCGGCAGAGCCAGCAGTACGAAAAGCCAGAAGGCGGCGCTATCGGCCCCGTCCGCGGCAAGCATGATAATGCCCGTCAGAGCCAGCGGTGCGAAAACCAAGTAGGTGCGCTGCCAGGCGCGAAGGAACGTTGGTGCAACCGGCGTCGGGTTAGCAGTACCCTGGACCTCGGTAACATCAGTTGATTGTTCGGACGGCGTATCGTGCGCACTCATGTCGGCACCTCGCGATTGCTGGTGGGAAGTTGGAATCGTACTTCACTATTGCTTACTCGGCGGCCATGCGGCCATCGAGCGGCAAAGGCCCCCGCAGATGTCGCCCCGGACACTGTGGCACTGCGAGGCCGACAGCGCCATTATAGCCCAGGCCCTTGAGCGTGTCCAGGAACTTGCACACGTTGAACTCGCCGCGGTCGAGGATGGGCCTGTACTCTTACAGGTTTCTGACGTACTCCATGACCATGAGCACGTTTTCAGGGGGCGTTTCGTACGGCAGTGCGCCGGTGCCCATGCAGACGTTTTCGCGGCCGGCCGTCAGGCGGACGATCCGATCGGCGTCGGCGCGGATCTGCTCCCACGTGCCGCGGGAGATCAGCTCCACGTCGCTGTTGGCGCGAATGCGCACGTCGGTCCGATCCCAAACCTTTTGCATGAAGGCCTCCTGATTGGTTTCGAAGGGGCAGATGAGATAGTTGCTGCCCGTCTCGAGCATCGCTTCGACGATGGGCTCGGTATTGCCGCCGATGATGCAAGGGATGGGATGCCCGACGACTTCACCGATGCGCGCCATGATGCTCTTCAGGGCGGGCAGTTCGACGCGGCGGAACAAGGCCGGCGAGAGCAGCGGGGGACAGGCGGCCGATTCGAAAAACGCCACGTCCACACCCGCCGCCTTCAGCCCCTCGGCGAAGGCCACCTGACCGTCGATCAGGTGCATCAACGCCGCGGCTGCCCGGTCCGGATCGGCAATCACGTCGCAAAGCAGCGTCTCGAAGCCGACCAGGTTGCTGGCGATGGAGAACGGTCCGCTCACCGGCACGCGAACGTCGGCCTCGGGGAATTCCCGGGCGAGCCGGGCGGCGACCTCGATCATCATGGGAATCCGGCCGGACGTGCGCGGATCGAGCGGCTTCAATCGGGTCAACTCATAGGCCGAGCCCAAGACCGGCTCTCGCACGCCCGGAACGCCGATACCGTGCGGCTCCTCGATCACCGCACCATAGGCCTCCGGCTCGAGGTTGTAGATGTCGATGCCCGGCATGATGGGGGTCTGGCGGTAGCGCCGGTACGCTTCGGCATGGCCCTGGAAGATCAGCTCGCCGTCGCGCGACGCCTCCCAAGGCGTGCGCCCGATCAGAAATGCCGCATGTTCGTAGACCGATGGGGAAATGTCCATCAGTAGGCGCCCTTTCAAGGCGTGCATACTCGGATTTGGGCCTCATTATAGAGCCCACGCATGAACCA
>JAUWWA010000285.1 GCA_030617125.1 Pirellulales bacterium
CAAAGCAGCGGCACACGTTCGATCACAGGCACCCGGCGTCGACACGCGGCCCTGGATTATCAGAGCCCCACGGCCTACGAACAACAAGACCGTCAAAACAACAACCAACACCCAGCCTGATCTCTCATCCCCTGGTGTCCGCCACGCGTAGGGCACCTCAACGCCCTGAAGTACGACAATCGGGGTACTCAGGCAGCCGGATCGTCGGAACCTGTTTCCACACAACGACTTCTGGAAACAGGGCGCCATAGAACACTTCTTGGGGGGCAAATGGCTCGAAATGTGCCGAGAAAACAGGCTTTTCCGGGCTTCCAGCTTATTGATCGTGCCGAATTTTCTGGTTTCTGCTAGCAGTAGTCGTTGGGGGTGGTCCCCGACAATCAGTGCCGGCACAGAGGTTTCCGGGAGTTTGCACCCAGAAACGGAAGAGCCATGTTATTTAATGCTACACTATTATTGTGGCGAAGGAAAAGGGGACAGGTCCAATTTGCCTCAACGGCCCGCGACCAACCTGCGGTCGGTGCCCGGCTTCGCACAAATCCGGCCGGTCTCTTTTCCTTGTTTAGTTTGTTGCATACAGGTGGCCGCCGTTGACCGCCGGAAAATCATCTCATCAAAAAGGAGAGATGTCATGAGTGCTAAATCCCAAGGTTCCACGAGTACCGAATCCCACCACGGCGCGACTTGCTCGCCATGCCATGAGTTAAGGCGGCTTCAGCGGGATTGGTTTTGGTTTCTCGCATTGGGGATTGCCCTGATCACGCTGGGTATTGTCGCAATCGGCTCGGCGTTTTTCGTGTCGGTTCTTACGGTGGTGGTGTTCGGCGTGCTGTTGTTGGCTGGCGGCATCGCGCTGATCGTCAGCGCGTTTTGGATTGGGAAGTGGAGCGGCTTCCTGCTGCATGTGCTGATCGGGATTTTCTACCTGGTCGTGGGCGTCCTACTCGTGGACTCGCCGTTGGAAGCCACTGCCGCCATAACGCTCATGGTGGCGGTCTTCCTGATCGTCTCGGGTTTGTTCCGGATTGTCGCGTCGCTGGACATGCGGTTCCACAACTGGGGCTGGCAGCTACTCAGCGGCAGCGTTGCCCTGCTGCTGGGCATCCTAATTTACAGGCAGTGGCCCGCCTCCGGGCTTTGGGTAATCGGCATGTTTGTCGGGATCGAAATGATCTTCTACGGATTGGCGTGGGTGATGCTCGGTTTGGACGTACGGGACACGGCAGAACTTCCCAAGGCCGCGTAGCGGCCGGGAAGGAAAGGTGGTTTCATACCAATCCCACATTTGGAATAGCCGGGTCCAGGGTGCGCCAATGGTGCATTCGGCCTCTGGTGTGCTTTTCATGCCAGGGGCCTGTTTCTTCTAATCCCATTGGACACCCTGGCCATCCCTTAAAAAATCCGACGCCGCAAGCCACCGCAAAAGCCTCCGGGGGAACATGGGGCGAGAGCTTGAACAATGAATAGCGGTTGCATTGGCGGGCGAAATCGGTGGGATGTCGGCTTCGTACCCGGCGTCTCCGATTTGTGCGTTCTTCTCTTTTTCCTCTCCCCACTCTCCCACTTCGTTATTCGTGCTTCATCATTGCGCGCCATTGCGCGCCGGCCCCATTATTAGTCTTGCAATCGGCCGGCGGGTGCGATGCATGCGTTCAGGTCACCACAGAGACATCTGAGGGTCTCTGTGGTGGCTGGCAATGGCTTTACTTGATATCGCCGGTGAGTACTTCCCAGAGTGCTTCGAGCGATTGGGGGATGACGCGCACTCCGGCGACCGAGGGCATGAAGCTGGTGTCGCCGTTCCATCGTGGGACGACGTGCCAGTGGAGGTGGCCCGGCAGCCCGGCGCCCGCCGCCAGGCCCAGGTTCAATCCGACGTTGAACCCCTCGGGCTGAAGCACCTTTTCGAGCAGGCCGATCATGCGGCCGATCGCCTGGGTCAGCGCCAATTGCACGCTGGCGTCGAGTTCGTCGAGCCGAGCACAATGCCCGTGCGGGGCGATGAGCAAGTGACCGTTGTTGTACGGATAGCGATTCAGGATCGCAACCGTGTGCTCGGTCCGCTCGACGACCAGCCGCCGGCGATCATCGGTGGCGACCGCACATTGGCAGAGGAAACAGTCGGGATCGGCGCCGTCGAGCCAATCGAGCAGCTCGTCCGGCCGCGGTTCCTTTTTGTCGCCAACGATATAGCCCAGTCGCCAGGGGGCCCAGATCTGTTCGTGTGCCACGGTTTGTAATTCCTTGTGAAGGTGAAGTCTCGTACCAACTACTGACACAACCACTGCCACGCGAGCACGGCAATGCCCAGCGGAATCACCCACCAGGCGAACAGGTGCAGTCTGCCGCGGTCCAGCCAGCGGATCAGCCACGCGAGCGCCAAGAGTCCGACGGCGAAGCTGACCAACGCTCCGACGCCCAACACGGTTATGGGCGTTGAACCGGCCGGTTCGCGCAGCAAATCGGCGACCTCCAGCAGCCCGGCGCCCCCGATGGCTGGTACGGCCAGGAGGAAAGAAAACGTCGCCGCTTCCTTGCGCCGAAGGCCGCAGCCTAGTCCGGCGACAATGGTCGCCCCGCTTCGGGAGATGCCCGGCAGGATGGCGAATGCCTGGGCCGTGCCGATCAGCAGCGCCCGGCCGTAGCTCAACCGGCGGCAGGTGATGTGCCCCGATCCGTACCGGGCCGACCAAAGCAGGATCAGGCCGGTCAGCGGGAACATCAGCCCGGCAGTCAGCGGGCGTTCCAGCACGGCTTCGCAGTAGTCCTTCAACACCAGTCCGATCACCGCCGCCGGAATGCTGCCGACGATGAGCAGGGCGATCACGCGGCGGTCGCGGCCCAACAGCCGCAGTATCCTTCGCCGGTAGAAGACCAGAATCGCCAAGAGCGTGCCGAGGTGCAGCACGATGTTGACGGTGAGTTTTTCTTGCATTGGGTAGTCGAACTCTTCAAACAACGCCAATCCGACCACGACGTGTCCGGAAGAACTGATCGGCAGGAACTCGGTGATTCCCTGAACGACCGCCAAAATGAGGATTTCGAGCCAAAGCATCCGACTATCTTGGAGTATGAAAGAACCACGAGTGCACCAGTATAGCTTCTTCGGCCGGGCTTGTCGTGGGGTGAAACTACTTGGAAACAGAGGACCGGATGTCCTCAACAGATTCTTTCGACCTTCCCGCCATGCAGCCGAACGGTGCTGCCGGTGGTCCGCTGCAAGAACTCCCGATCGTGCGAGACGACGATCATCGCCTGTGGCAGGCCGGCGAGAATCTCCACGAGCCGGCCGGTCGCCTCGTCGTCCAAGGCGGAGACGGGCTCGTCGAGCAGCAACACCTCGGGCTCCATCGCCAGAACGGTGGCCAACGTGACCAGCCGCTTCTCGCCGCCGGAGAGTTTGTAGGTGATCCGCTGTTGGTAGCCCTCCAGGCCGAGCGCGTGGAGCACTCGGGCGACGATCCGCCGGACCTCGTCGCGGTGCTTGCCGAGGTTCAGCGGTCCAAAGGCGACGTCCTCGGCCACGGTGGGGCAGAAGAGTTGGTCGTCGGCCTCCTGGAAGAGCAGCCCGGCGCGGCGCCGGACCTCGTGGAAATCAGCCTCGTTGCGTCGCACCTTGCCGAAGGCCTCGATGCTGCCCACGTTGGGCCGCAGCAGCCCGACGGCCAGATGCAGCAGCGTGGTCTTGCCGCTGCCGTTGGGGCCGATGAGCGCCAGCCGCTGCCCGGGCTGCAATGAGAAGTCACAACCGGCGAGCACCGGCTGGCGGCCGTTGTACGAGAAATCGATGTTGCGCAATCGGATCAGCGGTTCGCTCATGTCCACTCCGCCAGGATCAGCAACAACAACACGGCCGCCGACGCGACGCCAAACGGCAGGTCGCACCAGGAGAAGTGGAAATGGTCCAACAGGTAAAACCGCCCTTGGAA
>JAUWWA010000457.1 GCA_030617125.1 Pirellulales bacterium
CCGGCAGATTCTGGAGCGAGACCTCCTGGAAGATCTGATCGTAGCCTCGCTGCATGAACGTGCTGTAGACGGCCACCAGCGGTCGCAGCCCGGCCTTAGCCAATCCGGCGGCAAACACGATCGCGTGTGATTCGCAAATGCCGACGTCGAAGAACCGTTCGGGGAACTTGTCCCGTACCGGCTCAAGCATCGTACCTTGGCACATGGCCGCGGTGATGGCCACGACGCGCCGGTCGGCGTGCATGCGTTGGAAAACCGCATCGCGCACTACCTCGGTGTACGGCCGCGAGCGGCTGCGCTTCAGCGAGACCGCCGAGCCGTTCTCGCGCACAAACGGGGCCGGGGCATGGAACAAGGTTGGGTCCTCGGCCGCCGGCTCGAAACCATGCCCCTTCTTCGTCAGAACGTGCAGCAGCACGGGGCCCTCGGACCGCTTGACCATCTCCAGGTACTTTTGCAACTGGGCGATGTTGTGACCGTCGACCGGGCCGATATATCGGAATCCGAGGTGTTCGAAGATCATTCCGCCGAGCAGCCCGGCCTTGATCGCGTCTTTCACCCGGTTGATGGACCGCTCGACCGGATCGCCGATCACCGGCACGAGGTTGACGATCCGCTGGAACTCGTTTTTCAGTTCGGCATAAAAGGAGGTCATCCGCAGCTTGTCGAGCGACTCGGCCAGCCCACCCACTCGCGGACAGATCGACATCTCGTTGTCGTTGAGGATGACGATGAGGTTCTTTTTCAGTCCGCCGGCGTTGTTCATCGCCTCGAAGATGCCGCCGGAGACAAACGCGCCGTCGCCGACGACGGCCACGCAGTGCCGCGGCTCATCGGGTCTGGCGAGTTCGTCGCCGCAGCGAATCCCCAGCGCCGTGCCCACGCTGCTTCCGGCATGTCCGGTCATGAACAGGTCGTAGCCGCTTTCGGCCGGATTGGGATAGCCCATCAACCCGCCCTTCGCCCGCATGGTCGGAAACTCGTCGTACCTGCCGGTAAGCATCTTGTGCGGGTAGACCTGGTGGCCGGTGTCCCAAATCAGCCGGTCGCGGCTGAAATCGAACGAAGTGTGCAGCGCCAACGTCAACTCGATGACGCCCAGGTTCGAGGCGAAATGGGCGGTCCGTGCGGCGACCAGCCGGCAGATCGCCTCGCGCATCTCGCCCGCCAACTGCGCAAGCTGCTTGTGCGAGAGGGCTCGCAGGTCGTTCGGGCAACTGATCGTCGAGAGTAGCTTATCCATTATCGACTCCTTTCGAGGACGTAGCGGGCGAGCGCCTCCAGGCCGGCGGCTTGCGGCCCAAACGGCGCGAGCGCCTCACATGCTTCGCGCAGAAGTTGTTCTGCCCGAGCAGTGCTCTTTTCCACGCCGAACAGCCCGGGAAATGTAAGCTTGCCGCGCTCACGGTCCTTGCCGACCCGCTTGCCGGCGGTCTGCTCATCGCTGCGCACGTCGAGCAAATCGTCGGTGATCTGAAAGGCCAGCCCGAGCCGGCGACCGTACTGCGCGAGCGCGGAGCATTGCCTGTCATCGGCAGCGGCCACCAAGGCGCCCAGCCTCAGCGACACGCCGATTATCGCCCCGGTCTTGCGGTGGTGGATGGATTCGAGAAGGTCGACTCCCGCGTTGGCGTCCTTTTCGGCTAGATCGTCGGCCTGTCCACCGACCATGCCGCGTGGCCCGCCGGCCTCGGCCAGCGCGGCACAACACGCGGCGGCCACCCGTGGCGGTTCGATCTCCTCGGCGAGCACCCCAAACGCCATGGTGACCAATGCGTCGCCTGCCAGAATGGCCATCGCCTCGCCGAACTTCTTGTGGCAGGCCGGCCGGCCGCGCCGCAGGTCGTCGTCGTCCATCGCCGGCAGGTCGTCGTGGATCAGCGAGTAGGCATGAAACATCTCGACCGCGCAGGCGGCGGGAATGGCCGCCGGGGTCGATCCACCGCACGCCCGGGCGGCCAAAAGCACCAGCATCGGTCGAAGCCGCTTCCCCGGCCCCAGCAGGCTATAACGGATCGCTTCGCGCAGCACGGCCGGGCAGCCGTCGGGCAACTCGGACCGGACGCTCAGCGCCGCGTCCACTTGGGGCTGAAGTTCGGCGGCGTACTCGGCGAAAGTGGGGGGTGGACTCTCTGCCATATGTGAGATCATTTGTGGCATCTGTACAGGCTGGCCGGCTTTCCCGCTTTTGCCTATTCAGTAGTCTCCAGGACTTTTGAAGTTGTAGAGCCCAAGAACTCCGGAATTGTCGATGCTAGCACCGGTTTTCACATTTCGTTGGAACATGACCTATTCTAAGACAACCACCACGGCGCGTCCACGCTGAAATTGCCTCCACGCCAGTTTTCCGGAAGTAGTACCGATGGAGCGTCCCGAAAAGTGTGCGCACGTTTGCACATGGTTTTATCCGCGTCGACTGGTTTGTCTTCCGAGTTATTGGTCTCGAGTGTCGGCCGTGCCCTTGCGGTGGAGCCACTGGAGCATTTCGCGCACGCTTCCGGTGGCCAAGGCGATGCAGGTGTCGGCCGCGCCGTAGTAGA
>JAUWWA010000038.1 GCA_030617125.1 Pirellulales bacterium
ATGGAACTCAAGACGTTGGCTGCGATCTGCACTCGCAGCGGCGGAGAGATTGTATCCGACTTCTGAGAAACTAGTTTCTTTGCAACACAATGAAGGGAGCCCCTGTTATGATCTTGCATCGAGTTATGAACTACGGCACGGCAGCATGTGCCGCAGTCGGGTTGACCATGTTCTTGGGGTTTGTTGCACCGGTGCTCGGCGCCTCGAACATCCTCACCCCGTCTGGCATCTACACCGCCGACTATCAGGCAAACGATTACTACACTGACTGGGATGACATTAAGGCGTTCGACGTTTTGGGCGACCGCGTGGTCATCTGGACCGATCTCGCCGGGGTGCAAGTCCTCAACCGCACGACCGGCGCCGTGGAAAATTCCGTGGGAGTACCGCAGAGTTGGTACGACTCGCTTCCCGGGGAAGTCGACATCTGGAACAGCTTCGTGGCCGCCGATCCCGACGGCAGTGCGTATTGGGTTGGCTTTTCCACCAGCACCATCGGCCAGGACCGCATCTTTCAGGTGGAAAACGACGGCGGCAGTTGGAACTGGAATCACCGCGCCACCCTGGCCAGCAATTGGGCAATCGATTTCTATGGAGATAACGCGTACGTGTCCGGACTGAACAGCGCGGCCTGGGGCGACCCGAACAGAATATGGTTGCTCGATACGTCCGGCAACAACAACCACACCATGATCGCCAACGTCGGCGGAAATTCCGCCGGGCTGGCCTTCGACGCCGAAGGCAACCTCTACTACGGCACCTTCACAATGACCGGGTCCTGGCCGAACACGGTCACCTCGGGAGAACTCTACGAGTTCGACAACGAGGACGTAGCAGCAGGCAACCTGGGACTAAGCGACGCCCGCAAACTGGCAGACCTGGTCCAGGGCGCCGGCGACATCATCGTCGACGACGCCGACCAGGTGATCTTCACCATGAACCAGATGGACGGACCGTGGCAGGTCGCCATGTGGAACGGCGTGGAAGGCAGCGGAAACAACTACGACATTATTGCCACCGGCACCGGCGCCAACGGGAACTTTTTCTCAGGGATCGACGCATCCGGCGACTTCACGCAAGGCGGTATCCTATACGTCAACGACGGCAATTTCCTTCAGGCCTATCCCGGGTTGGCCGGCATCAGCGCCGTGCCCGAGCCCGCCTCCGCCATGATGGTCCTTTCCGGCGTCCTTATACTCTTGCTCTGGTGGCGATACCGGCGGAACAGGTAGGATCAGCGGCTGGGCACGTCGCGGAAGTCGTTCGCGTGCCCTCGCTCGCACAGGAGACAATCACCATGGATGGATATGTCCACGTTTACACCGGCGAGGGAAAAGGGAAGACCACCGCGGCTTTGGGGTTGGCGCTGCGCGCAGCCGGTGCGGGGTGGAAGGTTCTTATCGCGCAGTTTGCCAAGAGCCGAGACTCTAGCGAACTCGCTGCCCTGGAACGGTTCGCTGACCTAATCACCGTCCACCAGTACGGTCGCGGAGGCTTCATCACCGGCGCGCCCGAGCCGGCCGACGTCGACCGGGCCCGGCGGGGACTCGCCGAGTGCAACGAGGCGATTGCCTCGGGCGAGTACTCGCTGGTGATCCTCGACGAGGCCAACGTGGCGGTGAAACTGGGGCTGTTTTCGGTCGACGAACTGCTCGCCGTGATCGACGGGAGGCCGCGAGGAGTCGAACTGGTCATCACCGGCCGCGACGCCCACGCCCGCGTGATCAACCAGGCCGACCTGGTCACCGAGATGCGCGAGGTAAAGCATTACTACAACGACGGCGTGGACGGCCGCAAGGGGATTGAGAAGTAAGTGGGGGTGGTGGGCGGTAGGCGGTAGTCAGTGGTCAGCGATCAGGAGGCTACCTACTACCTACGACCTACCGCCTACTACCTTCACCCGATACCCGGCTACGCGGAATGCCAGTAGCGAGGCGTACACCAAGAGAAGTTCCAGGCCAAAAAGCAAGGCCCATGGATGCCGGCAAGTTCAGCAATATCGCGCCAATCGCCACGGCAAGGACAGCTTCCCCAGGGCGGCCCAAATCGCCGCCAGGCTCACTTGCGTAAACATCAACGCGAAGGGCACGACCGCCGCCCGGTGCGGCCAGCGGTGTCCGCCCACGAGCGACAGTGCCACTAGATCGACCAGCACGGTCGCCAGCAAGAACAGAGCAATCAGCAGCCGGGCGTGTTTCATCCCCCAATTGTCGCCAGAATTTGTTTCCATTCCAAGGCGGGAAGTGGGAAGTGCAGATCAAGAAGAGGAAAAACGCAAAGAGGAGAAAGGGACGAACGAGCAGGAAATATCTGCTGGTTCTCTTGATTTCGCATTTTCCATCTTTCTCATTCTTCCTAGTTGCAGTCCCCCGGCCCATTCCCACTGCTCCCATCCCTTTCCTCGTTTCCCCTCCTGCGGCAGGGAACCGTTGCAATGAAGAAGGGGACATGCTACTTTTTCGCCTAGAGAATTCGTAAGCAACAGAATCACTTTGAAGCGAAAAAGCAGCATGTCCCGTTTTTTCCCCAGCCAAGCCGTTCAACCGATTGTCGCCTTGTTGAGTGACCGCCCCGGCGGAAATCCCACCCAGTACATGATCGAGAAGGCTTTCGCCCATCATGATCTCGATTGGCGATACCTCACCGTCGAGGTCCAGCCGAGCGACTTGGCGGACGCCGTGCGGGGAATGCGAGCGATGGGGTTCCGCGGCGGACATTGCGGCGATCCGCACAAGCGGCTCGTCGTGGCCTTGCTCGACGGCGCCAGCGACATTGCAACGGCGGTCGGCGCCGTCAACGTCATCTTCCGCGAGGAAGACAAGTTGCTCGGCGACAACACCGAGGGCAGGGGCCTGCTGCTTTCGCTCGGGCGGCTGACCGAGCCGGCCGACAAGCGCGTAGTCCTGCTCGGAGCCGGTAGGGCGGCTCGGGCCGTGGCCGTCGAACTGGCCGCCGCCGGTGCGACCGAAATCACCGTCGTCAACCGAACCGAACACCGGTCGAAGGAGTTGGCCGATCTGCTCGTCGAGAAGTTCCAAATCGCCGCAACGCCCGTCGCCTGGGATGGCCAGTACGACGTGCCGGAGGGGACCGACGTGGTGATCAACGCGACCTCGATCGGCCGGGGCGACGCCGACGCGGCCGTACCGCTGAACCTCGAGCGGCTCCGAAGCGAGATGATCGTCGCCGATTTGACCATCGACCCGCCGCGAACGCGCCTGTTGCATGAGGCGGCCGAACGTGGCTGCAAAACGTTGGACGGCTTGGGGATGTACATCGAGCAGGTGGCCGTCGCCTTGACGGCTTGGACCGGCGTCGAGCCGCAGCGCGACGTGATGCGCGAAGCCATCGAAGAGTTTTTGGAAGTGTGATTGTGATTCACCTGAACGTTCCCTTGTATCATGAGTGAGCCCGTTCCCGGCCTTTTTGTCACCGGCACCGACACCGAAGTAGGCAAAACCTACGTGGCGGTCCTGATTGCCCGGTGGCTGGCCGCGGCCGGGCGGAAGGTTGGCGTGTACAAGCCGGCGGCGAGTGGGTGCCGGCGCAAGGGCAAGAAACTGATCTCGGACGACGCGGTGGCGTTGTGGGAGGCGGCCAGCCGGCCGGGCGACTTGGATCGCGTCTGCCCGCAACGTTTCGAGGCCCCGCTGGCCCCGCACCTTGCCGCTTTGGCGGAAGGCGAAACGATCGACGCCCAGCGGCTCCGCGACGGCATCGACTATTGGAAGGCCAGAAGCGACGTCATCCTGGTCGAGGGTGTCGGTGGGCTGATGTCGCCGTTGGGCCAGGATGATTACGTTGCCGATCTGGCCGACGAGTTTGGCTTTCCGCTGGTGGTGGTTTCGCGCAACGTGTTGGGCACGATCAACGCGACGCTTCAGACGCTCATCACGGCGGCAACGTTCCGCGACGGGCTGCCGATCGCCGGCGTCGTGCTGAACCACCCGACACAGCCGTCGAACGACGCGAGCCTCGCGACGAATCGCCGGGAGCTATCCGCCCGTTGCGTGCCGCCGATCCTGGCCGAGGTCGCCTGGGGCGCCGAGCGGTTCGACGTGGAGGTCGACTGGTTGAAGCACTCGATCGATAGGATGTGAGTCAAGTGGGCGATGGCTCGCTCGAACCGCCAACCCCTGGCTTGGTGTCGTTAGCCCAACTTGGGTTAGCCGGCTCACACTCGATCCCCTCCCGGAAAAGGTCGATGCCTATACGCTCTCCAGAGCCGGTTTCTACCAACAGACGAAACACTGGTGGCGCACGTACTTGATGCTGGGCGCCCACTTCCTGGTCATCTTTGCAGTCATCCTGCTGTCTACGCCCTACGCTCATCACCTCGGCGGATAGGGGAAACACCGGTTGCCACTGGCGGTTCGGCCGGCTATCATGGAGTTGAGGAGGTGCACAAGACTATGACAGAACATGCGCTGCGTATCGGCTTTGTATCAACCCGCTTTGCGGGCACAGACGGTGTCTCGCTCGAATCGGCCAAGTGGTCGAACGTACTGACCGAGCTGGGTCACACGTGTTTCTATTTTGCTGGCGAATCAGACCGCCCAGCGGATCGCAGCCGGGTGGTGCCCGAGGCGCACTTCGAGCATCCCCTGGTCCGCAGGATCAACACCGACCTGTTTGACGACTACCGCCGCGAAGCCGGAACGTCGGAGGCGATTCAGGAGCTGTGGCGGAAACTCAAGAGGGATTTACACGAGTTTGTCAACGATTTCGACCTCGAGTTGCTGGTGATCGAAAACGCCTTGGCGATCCCGATGAACGTGCCGCTCGGGCTGGCGCTGACCGATCTGATCGCTGAGACCAAGATCCCCACCATTGCCCATCACCACGACTTCGTCTGGGAGCGCGAGCGTTACGCGATCAACGCGGCGGAGGACTATCTCCAGGCGGCTTTCCCACCGCACATGTCGACTATTCACCACGTTGTGATCAACTCCTATGCCGCCACGGAACTGGCGCGGCGGACCGGCATGCGTTCGACCCTGGTCCCTAACGTGATGGACTTCGATAACCCTCCCGCCGAACCGGACGACTACACCGATACCCTCCGCGAGATACTCGGTCTGAAGGACGATGAATACTTGCTGCTTCAACCGACGCGCGTCGTGCCGCGCAAACGGATCGAGCGGGCGATCGAGCTGGCCCACTGGCTCGACCTGCCCTGCACGCTGGTCATTTCACACAGCGCCGGAGACGAAGGCGAGCAGTACCAGCGCTACCTTGAAGAGTACGCCAAAGTGATGAGCGTTCGAGTCGTATTCGGTGAAGGAATCTTTGCGCACCGGCGCCATCGCACGCCGGACGGGCGCAAGCTCTACTCTCTGGCCGACGCCTACCAGCATGCCGATCTGGTCACCTACCCCTCGCTCGTGGAGGGGTTTGGCAATGCGTTCCTGGAGACGATCTACTACCATCGGCCGCTGATGATGAGCAGCTACGAGATTTTCAAGACCGACATCCGTCCGAAGGGTTTCGAGGTAATCAGTTTCGGCGACTTCATTACGGACCAAACAGTCAAACATGCCCGCGCGATTCTCCGCGACCCCTCGATGGCGCGAAAGATGGTCGAACACAACTACCAGTTGGGACGCCGGTACTACTCGCACGCCGTGCTGACCAAACGGCTAAAGACACTAATCGAGCATAGCCTTGAGCAGACATTTTGAAGGCTATTTGTGACGTCCGAACAACCAGCCGAGTTTCCGCGCCAGTCGAACGAAACGGAAGAATAAACATGCCGCCGCGAAATGGTCGAACGTTCCGACAAGTGCGGCTCCTTGTGACACTAGCGGCGGCTGTTGCCGTCGCATGCATAGCCGGCGGTGCTGTTTGGTTCTGGTGCAGCCGGAAAGCCGAGGGGCCGACCGCCTGGGGGCCGCAAACCCCGCCCGACGCCGCAACGGTGACTCACCCCGTTTCACCGCGCGGAGACTATTCGGGGTCGGTGAGTTGCCGGGAGTGCCACGAGCGTTTCTACGAGCTGTGGTCAACCTCGCATCACGGGCTGGCGATGCAGCCGTTTACTTCTGAATTCGCCAACGAGCAACTCGTCGCCCAACAGGCCGATATCAGCATCGGCGACTGTCGGTATCGCGCCGTCACCGAAGGGGAGAAGCCGGTCGTGGTCGAAGTCGGGCCCGGGGGGCGCAGCGAGTACACCATCGAACACGCGATGGGCGGAAAGAACGTCTACTACTTCCTCACGCCGCTCGAGCGCGGACGCCTGCAAGTCCTGCCGGTCGCCTTCGACGTACGGCGGAAGGAGTGGTTCGACACGGCGGCCAGTATGGTGCGCCATGCGGCCGCGTTGCCGGACGAGCCGCTGCACTGGAAGGATTCGCTGCTGACATTCAACACCGCCTGCTACAGTTGTCACGTCAGCCAGCTCTCAACGAACTACGATCTGAACACCGACACGTATTACACCGAGTGGGCCGAACCGGGCGTCAACTGCGAAACGTGCCACGGCCCCTGCGCCGAGCACGTGCGCGTTTGCCAAGAGGCGCCCGACGGCAAGGCGCCGGACGATCTGAAGATTATCCGCTACGGCGATCTCAGCGTCCGACAGATCAACGACACCTGCGCACCGTGTCATGCGAAGATGAGATCGCTGACGACAACGTTCACGCCCGGCGAACGATACTTCGATCACTACGGTCTGGCAACGCTGGAAGATCGAGACTTCTACCCCGACGGCAGGGACCTGGGCGAGAACTACACCTACACGACCTGGCGAATGAGCCCCTGCGCAAAGTCCGGTAAGCTCTCGTGCACGCACTGTCACACGTCGAGCGGGCGATACCGCTTCGCCAAGCTGGAACTGGCCAACAACGCGTGTCTGCCCTGTCACGAGCAGCACGTGGCCGATCCAACACCCCATACGCATCACGAACCCGGCACGCCCGGAAGCCGGTGCATCGACTGCCACATGCCGAAGACCGTCTTTGGGCGGATGCAGCGGAGCGACCACTCCATGCTCCCGCCGACTCCGGCGGCGACGATCGCGTTCGACTCACCCAACGCGTGCAACCTTTGTCACACCAAGCCCGAGGAGGACGCGGCCTGGGCCGACCAGGCGGTTCGCCAGTGGCATGAGGATGATTATCAGGCGCCGGTGCTGCATCGCGCCAGCCTGATCGCCGCCGCGCGCAAGCGCGATTGGACGAAGCTGCCGGATATGCTCGACTACTTGAACGACAAGGACCACGACGAGGTCTTCGCCACATCGCTGATCCGGCTGCTGGCAGCGTGCCCGGACGACAGGAAATGGCCGGCGCTGCGCAAAGCCCTCAACGACGCCTCACCACTGGCGCGATCGGCCGCGGCGGCTGTCCTGGAGTTCGACCTCACTGAGAAGACTGTCCGGGCGCTGTTGGAGGCCGCTGGTGACGACTACCGCCTCGTTCGCATTCGGGCGGCCGGGGCCTTGGCCGCCCATCCAAGAGAGCGCCTGAGCGCCAAAGAGCAGCGGCGCCTTCAGCGGGCCTCCGCGGAGTTTGAGGCATCGCTTCTGGCCCGGCCTGATAACTGGGCCGCTCACTACAATCTCGGAAACTACTACACTTCTCGCGGTCGGCTACGGCAGGCCGTCGAGTGCTTCCGCGTCGCCTCCAGGCTCCGGCCGGACGCGGTGCCGCCGCTGGTCAACGCTTCACTCGTACACGCCCGCCTCGGACAGACGCCGACGGCCGAGAAACTGTTGCGCACCGCGCTGCGGATCGATCCGGCCAACGCCGAGGCGAACTTCAACCTTGCTTTGCTGCTGGCCGAGGCGGGCAACCTCCGCGAGGCCGAAATGCGCCTGCGAACCGCCCTAAGAACAGCTCCCGACCTCGACAAGGCTGCCTACAACCTCGGCGTCCTGCTTGCCTCCAACCGCATCGAGGAAGCCATCGAGTGGCTGCGCAAGGCCCACGGCCTGCGGCCCGACGAGCCGAAGTACGGTTACACACTTGCCTTCTATCTCAATCAGAGCGGAGCCGACGACGAGGCCTGCTCCATACTCCAAGCCGTCATCAAGCGCCGGCCGGCATACGCCGACGCTTATGGGCTGTTGGGCATGATTTACAAAAGGCAGAAACAGGTCGAAGAAGCCGCGGCGGTCTACCGGCTGGCGATCGGGAACCTGCCGCCACGGCTTCACGACCAGTTCCGCGCGAGGCTCCGCTCGCTCCAGCCTCGGTGACGATACGGACTCATTCCGTCTTCCGCGAGCGTATTAGCGATACTCTTGCGCGGCCTTGTACATCGCGGCGACGTTTTCGACGGGTGTGTCGTCCTGGATGTTGTTGCAGGAGGCGAAGATGTAACCGCCGCGGCAGCCCAGCACATCGATGGTTTCCGTCGCGTGCTGATAGACGTTCTCCGGAGTTTCCCGAGGAAGCACGTTTTGCGTATCGATCGCGCCGTGGAACACCAAGCGGTTGCCGAAGCGATCCTTGAGCATCGCCGGTTGCATCCCCTCGGCCGTGGTTTGCACCGGGTCGAGGATATCGACGCCGGCCTCAACAAGCGGGTCGATCAGCGGCACGATCGAGCCGCACGAGTGGGTCATCACCTTGAATCCGTAGTCGTGGGCGTGGGTGATCAGCCGCTTGTAGTTCTCGAAGAAGATGTCGAGCCACATCTGTTTGCTGAACAACAGGCCTTTCTGCGTCCCCCAGTCGTTGCCGAGGAAGTAGACGTGCATCTTACCCGCCAGCATAGCGAACACCCGATCGTTCAATTCGAGGTAGAAGTCGGTCATCCGGTCGACGAGCGTTTTGATCATTTCCGGCTGCACGGCCATGTTCAATAGGAACTTGTCGAGTCCCATCAGGCGATAGCTGTTGCCGAAGATGGCGGTCCAGAAGCCGCCGATAATCACCTTATCCGCAAACTCCTCGCACTCGGCCTGCAACGGCTCCATGTCGAACCAGTCGGGGTTCGGCAAGGCGTGGTCGAGAACGTCTTTCACGGATCCGGCGTCGGCCAGCGGACCTCGGACCACTTCGTCGGCGCCGAACTTGTCGTCGAACACCATGCGGCGGTAGCGGATCCTGAACGGGCAGGTCCGCTCGGCGTCGGTCACGTCGAGCTTCGGCCCGCGGTAGAGTGGCCGGCTTGTTTCGTTCTGGGTGATGTCGCGGCAGGAGAGGTAGTAGAAGTCGCAGCCGAGCTTCTCGAGAAGCCCCCGCTCCGATTCCACCCGGTAGAACGCCTTGAGCTTCCCGGTCACCGCCGCGGTGGCCATGTAGTCGATTGGCACGCGGTCGGGCGTCTGGTGCCGGCAGCTTGCCGCAAATCGTTCGTGTGAGGTCATGACCGCTGCGGCTTCTCGTCAGGGAATTACCATACGCCCACCCACGGCCGGCCGAACCCGCTCCACCGCCAAGGGTAGGCTGTGTTGTTCGATGCCCACGCCGGCGACCACTC